>JAADDV010000028.1 GCA_013153795.1 Aquificota bacterium
TATTTAAAACTTTTTCAAAATTTTGAATTTTTATTAAAACATCACTTTTTTTTCATATAAACCTTTTCCTTCCTTTAGTATTTGCTTTCTAAAGCTCTCTTCTATATCTGGAAGAAAAATTAAATCAACAGAGTATAAGCCCACTTATATCATAGGTTTTTTCTTTTAATTTTCTTTTTTCTCTGAAATTGAGTTTCAAATCAATAGCTATATCTATATCTGAATTTTTTCTATGTGTTCCCTTAGCTCTTGAACCAAAAAGTATTATTTTTTCAGAATTATATTTCTTTATTTCCTCTAAAATTTTTTCTGTATAAAAAGATGTTTTATCTACATTTTATAGATTTCATACTTAAATAGTTTTTCAAAATTATTTTTTATTCTCCTCAAGAAGATTTAAGAACTCTTCTTCGCTTAAGATTTTCACTCCTAGTTTTTTTGCTTTTTCAAGTTTAGAGCCGGGATTTTCTCCCACTACAAGGTATGTTGTTTTTTTGCTTACAGAGCTAGATACTTTTCCTCCTAAAGACTCTACTAACTCTTGAGCTTTTTCTCTAGAGCAACAGCTTAAAGTCCCTGTAAATACAAAAGTTTTTCCTTCTAAAATTTTCTCCCTTTTTTCTTCTTCTTCATCTTTACATGTTTTCACTCCAAGCTCTTTAAGCTCATATATCATTTTTATATTTTCTTCATTGTGGAAAAAATCGTATATACTGTGAGCTACTACATATCCAATATCTGGAATAGATTGAAGCTGCTCTACTGTCCAGTCCTTTAAATCTTCAACACATTTTATATATTCTGCTAGTTTTTTGGCTGTAACTTTTCCTACATATCGGATAGAAAGGCCTGTTATAAGCCTGTGTATAGGTCTATTTTTAGATTCTTCTATAGCCTTTTTTAGATTTTCTACAGACTTTTCTCCCCATCCTGGAAGCTGTTTTATTTTTTCATATGGTAGTCTGTATATATCGGGGATTCTTCTTAAAAATCCAAGTTCATAAAACTTTTTAACTGTGTTATATCCAAGACCTCTTATATCCATTGCATCTTTTGATGCAAAATAGGTAATTCTTTCAACTACCTGTGCAGGGCAGTTTGCATTCATACATCTCCAAACAGCTTCTCCTGGAAGTTTCACTAAAGGAGAGCCGCAAGATGGACAATTTTTAGGAAAAACAATAGGCTTTTCCTTTCCTGTCCTTGCTTCTTTTATGACTTTTACAATATATGGAATAACATCTCCTGCTCTTTCAATAAGAACAAGGTCTCCTATTCGTATATCTTTTTCTTTTATAAAATCTTCATTTATAAGAGAAACTGATGATACAATAACTCCTCCAATTTCTACAGGCTCTACTTTTGCAACAGGTGTAACAGCTCCTGTTCTTCCTACTTGAAAAACAACATCTATTATTCTTGTAGTTGCTTGTCTTGGTTTAAATTTAAATGCTATTGCCCACCTTGGATGATGGGAAGTCATTCCAAGTTTAGGATAAAGGGATATATCATTTACCTTTATTACCATTCCATCAAGTTCGTAAGGATACTCATCTCTTTTCTTTTCCCATTCTTTACAATACTCTATTACTTTATCTATACCTTTAAAAACCTTTATTTCTTTCTCTGGTATAGGTGTTCTAAAACCAAGAGAATAAAGCATTTTTATAGCATCATAGTGGTATCTTATTTTTGTCCCTAGGAGATTTTCTCCTTTTTCATCAGTTGCATAGGTTATCTGGTAAACAAAAGCTTCAAGTTTTCTTTTAGCTACTTCTTTAGGGTCTTGAAGTCTTAAAGAGCCTGCTGCAGCATTTCTTGGATTTGCAAAAGGTGGAAGCCCTTCTTCTAATCTTTCTTCATTTAATTTTTTAAAAACATCCTTTCTCATAAGGACTTCGCCGCGAATTTCTATAAGTTTTATTCCATATTTTTTAAAATCTGCATATAAAGGAATAGTTTTTATTGTTTTTAAATTTTGAGTGATGTCTTCTCCTACAATTCCATCCCCTCTTGTAGCTCCTCTTATAAAACGATTATTTTCATATACAAGGGCTATTCCTGCTCCGTCAAACTTTGGCTCTACGGCATATTCAATTTCTGAAAGTCCTGTTAGCTCTTTAACCCTTCTATCAAAATCTCTTAAATCTTCTTCATCATAGGAGTTATCAAGAGAAAGCATAGGAGCAAGATGTTTTACTTCTGGAAACTCTTTTGTTAAACCTGAAGCAACCCTTTGAGTTGGAGAATCAGGAGTTATTAGCTCTGGCCATTTTTTTTCTATTTCTTTTAGCAGATGAAACAGTTTATCGTATTCATAATCAGAAATAACAGGACTTGCTAAAACATAATATCTCCAGTCATGATATCTGATAACTTCTCTTAATTGTTTTACAATTTCCTCTGCTTGCCTTTTATCTTTGATATCATCAATAGATAGCTTTAATAATTCTTTTGTTTTCTCTATAAGTTCTTTTTCTTTTTCAGGGGTATACATTAAATATTTTCCTCTCCTAACTGTTTTCTTTTTATTACAACTACATACTCTGTTGAATAAGGATTTATATTTATAGAAACATAAACTCTTTTAAAAAACTCCCCTTCTTCATATTCAACAGAAGAAATTTTTCCAATAGGTATTCCTTCTGGATAGGAGCCATCTATACTAGCAGTTTCTACAATGTCTCCAACTCTTATATCTTGCTCTGGATTAGCAAGTTTTAAAATCCCTTTTTTTGGACTATAACCCTGATAAAAAACAATTTCTCTTGTTTTTCTGGTCCTTGCTGTAATTTTAAAATTTCTATCTGAAATTAATAAAACTTTAGAGATAAATCTACCTGTTTCTGAAATCATACCAAAAAGAAGACCATTAAAAACAACAATATCTCCAACTTTAATACCATTTTTTTCTCCTGCATTAATAAAAACTATACTTGACCAGTTGTCAGGAGAATAGCCAATTATTTTTGCTGAAACATAATCATATCCTTCAAAAAATTTAGAAAATTTTGCAATTTCTCTTAATCTATGGTTTTCAAGCTCTAAAAACTTTAAAGAAACTATTTCAGCTTTGAGAATTTCTAGTTTTTCAGTAAGTTTTTTATTTTCTTCAATTAGTTTTTCTTTTTCTTCAAAAAGTAAAAAGGTTGTTTCAATTTTTTGAGAAAGAATTTCTAAGCCCGTTAAAAAAGGATTAAAAGCATCATATACATAAGTCTTCACTTTAGGTATAAAGAGAAAAACAGCTATAAGACTAAAAACTATAAGGAAAAAAAATAGCTGTTTTTTTCTCTTCATAATCTAAAGTCCTAGTTAATGGAAAGAAACTTTTCTAATAAGGTCTATATCGTCTAAAGCCATTCCAATACCCTTTGCTACTGCTGTTAATGGTTCATCACAATAATAAACTGGAAGATTTGTTTCTTCTCTAAGTCTTAAATCAAGTCCATGCAGTAGAGAACCACCTCCAGCTAAAACAATTCCTCTTTCTACAATATCTGCAGCTAGCTCTGGAGGAGTTTTTTCAAGGGCTGTCCTTACAGCATTTACAATATTTGCTACAACATCTTCTAAAGATTGTCTTATTTCTCCTCCTTTTATAACAGCACTTCTTGGCATTCCTGTCATATCTCTTCCTCTTATTTCCATTTCTTCATTATCCCTATCTGTTGGATAAGCTGACCCTAATCTTACTTTTATTCTTTCGGCTGTTTGCTCTCCTATGAGAATATGATGAGCTCTTTTTAAATGCTGAATAATCGCCGTATTCATTTCGTCCCCAGCAAGGCGAATTGATGTAGATAAAACCATTCCTGATAAGGATATTACAGCTATTTCAGATGTCCCACCTCCAATATCAACAATCATATTTCCTCCTGGAAGTTGAATAGGAAGACCTGAACCAATTGCAGCTGCCATTGGCTCAGCTATTAAAAAGACTTCTCTTGCACCAGCTTGTTTTGCTGCATCTATAACAGCTCTTTTTTCTACAGTTGTTATTCCTGAAGGGACACCAACAATAATTCTAGGCCTTGGTTTTAAGAATTTTGTTATTGCATGGTCTTCATGAACTTTCTTTATAAAATATTTAAGCATTTCTTGAGTAACATCAAAGTCTGCTATAACACCATCTTTTAAGGGTCTGACTATTTGTATATTTTCTGGAGTTTTTCCTATCATGGATTTAGCTTCTTTTCCTACAGCAATAACTTTTTTTGTATTTTTATCTAAAGCCACAATAGAAGGCTCTGATAAAACAATACCTTTACCTCTCACAAAAACAAGAGTATTTGCTGTCCCTAAGTCTATTCCTATATCATTTGAAAACATACCAAGAGCATGATTTACAAGATTGTTTCCAAGCATATTTCCTCCTGTACGAAATCATAAAGATAATTAAAAAAATATATTATAAACTATTAAATAAGATATTATTTCTCAAGCGGAGGACACAATGTTCAAAGGCTCCTTAGTGGCTCTTATAACCCCTTTCAAAGATGGAAGTATAGATAGAAATTCTTTAAAAAGACTTATAGATTTCCATGTAGAAAATGGAACAGATGCTATAGTAGTAGCAGGGACTACAGGAGAATCAGCTACTTTAACTTTCTCTGAACATGAAGAGCTTATAAATCTTGCTGTGGAATATGCAAACAAAAGAATTCCTATTGTTGCAGGAACAGGAGCAAATGCTACTCATGAAGCTATAGCTCTTACAAAAGCAGCTGAGAAAGCTGGAGCAGATGGCTCTTTGCAAATAGTTCCTTACTATAATAAACCTACTCAAGAAGGTATATATCAGCATTTTAAAGCAATAGCAGAAGAAACAAATCTTCCTCTTATTCTTTATAATATTCCTTCTAGGACTGGTGTTGATATGCTTCCTGAAACATTTGCAAGACTTTTTGCAGATTTTCCAAACGTTATAGGTCTAAAAGAAGCAACAGGAAAAGTAGATAGAGTTTCAGAGATAATTTCTTTAACAAATCCAGATGTTGTTATTTTGTCAGGAGATGATGCTCTAACTCTTCCTATGATAGCTGTAGGAGCAAAAGGGGTTATATCAGTAGCTAATAATTTAGTCCCTAAAGATATAGCTGAGATGTGCAGACTTGCTCTAGATGGAAAAATAGAAGAAGCAAGAAAAATTCATGATAAATACTGGAAACTTTTTAAAGTGCTTTTTATAGAAACAAATCCTATTCCTGTAAAAACTGCTGCATATCTGATGAAACTTATAGATGATTTAGAAATGAGACTTCCACTTTACTATATGAAACCTGAAAATGAAGAAAAACTTAAATCTGTTTTAAAAGAATATAATCTTCTTTCTTAAGTTTTAAATTTGCAAATCTGCAAAAAAACAGCCTTTATCTGTTTAGGGAAGGCTGTTTTTTTTCCTTCTTTGAGAAGGTATAAAATTTGCTATTTTTTGGAAATAGCGAATAAATTTTTACTTGTAAAGTATATAGGAGGTAGTTTTTGAAAGTAGGTATTGTTGGCACAGGAAATATGGGGTCTCACTATGTTAGAAAGTTTGATATTCTCGGTTATGAAGCTGTTTTAATAGATAAAGACGCTGAAAGATTAAAAAAATTTTCAGATAAATTCAAAAAATACACAGATTTTGAAGAAGCTTTAAAAAATGAACAAATAGATTTTCTTTTTATTGCTACAGACCCAAATTCTCACATTCCACTAGCAAAAAAAGCCTTAGAAAGAGATATAAATGTTATGGTTGAGAAACCTCCATCCTTAAATCCATCTCAACTTGAAGAAACTATAAAGTTTGCTGAAAAAAGAAATATTTATTTTGGAGTTTCAGAAATAGAGTTAAGGTCAAATAGTATTAGAAATTTAAAAAAAAATAAACACATAGAAAAAGTAGAAGCATATAGATTAAATTTAAAAAGTGGATATATAAATCCTTTTTATGACCTTGCTTGGCATGACCTTTACATATTTGAATATCTATTTGGAAATGTCAAAATAGAAAAAGTTGTAGATAAGGGAAATGTGTTTGAAATTTTAGGAAAAACAAAGGAAAATAATTTTTTTCTTAAAGTAGCATGGAATAATCCTTATATAAGGAGAGAATGGATTTTAAAAGGAAAAGAAGGAGATACAGTTTTAGATTTAGTTAAAGATAGGATAATATACCCTGATGGAAAAATTAAAGAAAATGATAATATAGATAAACTTGAGCTTATGATTAAAGATTTTATACAAAATCCTTCCTTTGATAGTGCTTATAGAGCTTTAAATATTTTAAAAGAGTTTAAAAAATTTTCATAAAGGAGTAGGAGAATTGATACCAATAACAAAGCCTGCTTTTGGACCTGAAGAAGAAAAAACTGTTCTTGAGATTATTAAAAGTGGTCAGATAACAAGAGGAAAATGGACATTAAAATTTAAAGAATCTTTTAGAGACTATATTGACACAGGTTTTTGTCATACTGTATGTAGTGGGACAGCTGCTTTGTATATATCTCTTAAAGCTTTAGGTATAAACTCTAAGGAAGATAAAGTTGTAGTTCCAGCTTTAAGTTTTATGGCAACAATTGATGCTGTCATACTTGCTGGTGGGACTCCTATTGTTTGTGATATTGGGGAAGATTATTGTATGGATGTAAACTCTTTAGAAGAAGCGATAGAAAAATACAATCCAAAAGTTGTCATTCCTGTTCATCTTTTTGGGCAGCCAGCTGATATGGACCCTATAAATGAACTTTGTAAGGAAAAAAATATTTATGTTTTAGAAGATGCTGCTCAAGCCCATGGAGCCGAGTATAAAGGATTTAAAGCTGGTAAACTTGGAGATATTTCGGCTTTTAGTTTTTATGCTTCTAAAAATGTTGCTATGGGAGAAGGTGGAGCAATTTTAACAGAAAGTCCTTCTCTTGATGATAAAATCTCTAATTGGATTGAGTTTGGAGACCACCCTGCTTTAAACTTAAGAATAACAGAATTTCAGGCAGGAATAGGATATTGGCAACTTCAAAAGCTTGATGAAAATAATGATAAAAGAAGAAAAATAGCTGAGCTTTATAACAAAGAATTTAAAGACCTTCCCGGTCTTATAATTCCAAAAGAGTTTGAAAATCGAAAACATGTATATCATATATATGCCTTAAGACATCCTAATAGAGATGAAATTGTAGAAAAGCTTATTCAAAAGGGAATAGGAGCAAGAGTTTATTATGAATATACATTACATCAACTTAGAGATGCTCCTCATGTTGACTGCTCTTTTGCAGAGGATATCACAAAAGAAATCTTTGCTATTCCTATGTATCCTTCTTTAACAAAAAGAGAAATTGATTTTATTATCAAATCAGTAAAAGAAGTTGTTCAAAATATTTAAAAAAGGGGCTTATTAAAGCCCCTTTTTTTTATGTAGTTGAGCCTTCTTCATCAAGATAAAGCTCTCTAAAGACTTCATCTTTTATTTGCTCATTTTCTCCTTTAAATCCGGGCATTGCTTCAATTCTATACCATGCAGAGCGATACCAGATATCTGAAGGACCTTTAGATACTGGTGCTATTTTTTGAGCTCTTGTCTCTTCGTGATATTCCCAATTCATATAAGCATTAAAATCCTGAATAATATCTGTTATAACCATTCCATAATCATTTAAAAGCGCTTTTTGGAATTGTTGCCATCTATTTAAAGAAGAGTCTCTTAATGTAAGACCAAAATAGCCTGCACAACCCTCTTCTCTAAGTGCAGCAATTCCTCTAGCAATAAAGGCTTTAAAAGCTTTGACTGTCTCTGGAGGGTCTGTAATGAAAACATCAAAAGCTCCAATCCATTCTTCTGGGAAAGGATTTCTAAGGTCAAATCTTATTGCTTCGGCATTATCTATTCCAAGCTCTTTAAATATTCTATTGTCAAAATCTATTGCTCTTTCATCTATATCTAAAATTAAAACTCTTCGAGGAAGACCAGTTAATGCAACAGCTAAACCTGTAAGGTCATCTTCAGCACCCATTACAAGAATATCTCTGTTTCTTAAATCTTCTCTGGAGTCTAAAAATAAAACCCTAGATATAGTAGTTTCAGGAGTTACAGACCCTTGATCATATTCCTGAATAGCTTTAGGTCTATCTTTTGTAAGTTGAAGGAATGTTCTATACCAGTCTTTATTTGCATAAAAAGGAATTCCTCTTCCTTCACAAGCTTGACATGTGTAGTCAACATAAGGGGGTATATTTAATTCTTTTATAAGGTTATATCCTTTTTCTGTAAGGTAAATTTCATCATTTTCAACTTTAACAAATCCTTCTTCTATAAGACCTTTAACTATTTCTGATGCAGCAGGGACAGGAAGGTCAGAATAATCAACAACTTTCCAAAAATCTGATGTTACTTGTAATGCCGCAAGAATTCTTTCTACATTCCTTGGAATGAGCCTGATTTTAGTTTTCTCTGTTGCCTTTTGAGCAATTTTTTTTAAAATCTCTGTCAATGGCTTACCTCCTTCTTAAGATTTATTGATAATATCCTGAACAAATTTTGGAAGGGAAAATAAACAATCATAAATGCTATCACAGAAGTATTTTGTTTTCAATTCTTTAACTTTTTCTGGTCTTTTTGTATTGACTACATCAATATAATCAGAAGCGATAGTAAAACTCCACATTCCTGAAGGATAAGTAGGGACAAAAGCAAGATAAACTCCTACATTTCTAAAAACTTTTTTAATCTGAGAGATAGCTTTTTTAAAATATTCTTCTTGAAGGATTGGAGATTCTGTTTGAGCTACCATAATTCCATCTTTTTTTAAAGAAGCTTTTACTTTTTCATAAAATTCTTTGCTAAAAAGCACTTCTGAAGCTCCCACAGGGTCAGAGGAATCTAGAAAAATAACATCATAATAATTTTTCTTTTCTTCTAAAAAAGCATTTCCATCTTCTATAAAAATTTTTACTTTTGGGTCTCTTAGTTTTTCAGAAATAGTTGGAAGATATTTTTCTGCAGCTATTATTACTTCTTCATCAATTTCACAAAGATGGACTTCTTTAACAGAGGGATGTTTTAATGCTTCTCTAACACTTCCTCCATCTCCTCCTCCAATAATTAAAACTCTTTCTGGATTTGGATGGGCAAGTAATCCTGGATGAACGAGCATTTCATGATATATATATTCATCTCTTTCTGTTGTTTGTATCAAGCCATCAATCACAAGCATTTTTCCAAATTCTGGAGTTTCTAAAATGAGAATTTCTTGATATTTTGATTTTATTTTCTTTACTTCAGTTGCTTTTACAGTTAATCCAACATTTTCAGTCCAATACTCTGTAAACCATATCAATTGATACCCTCCAAAATTTTAATCTTTGTCTATAATAATAACATTTAGAGAAAATTTAGGAGAAAAAATAAAATGGATAAAAACATATTTATAACTGGAATAGGCTCAGGCTATGGAAAAGCATTAGCCAAACTTTTTTTAGAGAAAGGTTATACTGTTTATGCTTTAGGAAGAAAAATTCCCGAAGATTTAAAAAATAAAGTTTTTTTTCAAAAATGTGATTTAAAAGCTTTAGAAACTGTGTATAAATCTGTTGAAAATCTTTTAAAAGATGTTAAAAAATTAGAATTTGTTATTTTAAATGCTGGTCTTTTAACTGAGCTAAAAGATATTCATGATACTCCTATATATGAAATGGAAGATATGATGGATATAAATGTATGGGCAAATAAGATTATTTTAGATTTTTTTATAGATAAAAAGATAAATATTGATATGATTATTGCTATTTCTTCAGGAGCTTCTGTTAATGGAAATAGAGGATGGCATGGCTATTCAATATCAAAAGCTGCTTTAAATATGCTTATAAAACTTTATTCTCGAGAAATGGAAAAAACTCATCTTATTTCTTTAGCTCCGGGACTTATTTTAACTCCGATGTTAGAAAATTTTGTTTTATCTGCAGATGAAATAAAGTTTCCTTCTGTAAAAAGAATTAAAGAAGCTAAAAAAATGACCCCTGAAGAAGCTGCAAAACTTCTTTTTTCTAATTTAGAAAAATTTAAGTCCTTCCCTTCTGGCTCATATATAGATATTAGAAATATTTAATAAACAAAAAAGATTTTAAAAACTGACATGATAGTGTAAAATAGTTTCACAGTTTTTATTGTGGTTTCTTGAAAGAAGAATAAGAAAAAGGCGAGCATTTTTGAAAATTTAGAAAATATGATTTAAATCATATTTAATTTTTTCTAAAATTTTTGATAAAAGTAGATTAAGGTTTTTGTAAGTGTTTGAAAATTAGGGAAAATTTAAATTATAAGATAATAACAAAGCGATATGGTTTGTGATGCATATCGAAAATTGGGAAATACTTGAGCATCAAGCATTAGAAGGAGATGAAAAGGATTATTGCAAATTAATTGCATTTGCAAAGTGCTCGCTGAACATATTAAATAAAAGCTCTTGCTCTTACCCGCCTTCTTAAGGGTATTGCGACCTTCTGAATGAAAGTGCTTTGTTTGAGTAAATTTCTATGAACTTGCTCTTACCCGCTTATGAAACTGGTCTGAATCCTTAACCAAGTAAAGCTTTCATGTTGAACGTTAGTTTGATGCTTTTGCAAACTTAGTGTTTATTGTCAGCTTGGGATTTATCCCAGTTTTTGAGGATATTATGATGTTGATTTCTATGGACAGAGTTTTAGTATTTATAGATTGCTTTTATTTACCTTAGAGACTAATTCAAATCATTAATTTCAAAATTTAGTTAGGTTAAGTTTTGGGATTTTTGTAGTATTTTGACCAAGCAGCTTATAGCAACTTGGTCAAAATAATATTTTTATTCAATATTTTGAACTTGCTGGCGAATTTTCTCTAGCTGAGTTTTCATCTCAACAATATATTCAGAAAACCATGGCATTTTTGTTCCCATAGTATTTATTTCTCTATGCATTTCCTGACATAGAAAATCAAGTTTTCTTCCAATAGGCTGGTCTAACTGAATCAGCTCTTTGAAACGTTTTATATGAGATTTTAACCTGACTATTTCTTCTGTAATATCCATTTTATCAGCTAATATAGTAGCTTCAATAAAAGCCCTTTCTGAAAATTCTTCCCCTAAAAGCTCTTTTAATTTTTCTGTAATTCTTTCTTTTGCTTTTTCAATAATTTTTTCCTTTTGATTTTCAATTTTTGATAAATATTCTTCTATTATAGAAAGCCTGTTTTTTATATCCTCTATAAGCTTTTCTCCTTCTTTTTTTCTTTCTTCTTTCAAGGCTTCACATGCTTCTTCTACTACCTCAAAAATATTTTTCTTTAATTCCTCGTCTATAACTGTTTCCTCTGTTTCTGAAGCTAAACTAGAAGCAAGGTCATATATTTTGTCATGAGATAGAGAAAGACCTACTTCTTCCATTATTTTTTTAATACTTTCAACAGAAATTTTTAAATTTTCAACATTCATAAATATCTTAGGCTGTTTATATTTAATATCTATAAAAACCTGAAAACTTCCTCTTTCAAAATGTTTTTTTATTAGATTTCTTAACTCTAAATCTATAAAGAACAAAATATCTTTGGGTCCTTTAATGCTGATATCAATGCTCTTATTATTTACAGATTTGATTCTTACTGAGATTTCATAATCTCCAAAATCTTTAGAAGCATATCCAAAACCTGTCATACTATACGGCATAGAATTCTCCTTACAAGCACAAATTTTGATGATTTATTTTAATATAACTTTGTTATTAATTTTTCTCTTTTAAAAACTATATTTGCTCTTTTTAACAAAGTCTTAGGTTTTATTCTTTTGGGTTTACATACTCTATATATATAAACTATTTGCAAATAGTTTGCATTTGAATTTTGAGTATGCTTTAATAATTGCAAATTATTTGCATTTGCAAAAGGAGGGTTTTTCGTGTCTGTTCAAACAACAGTTTTTGGCTATCCAAAGATTGGAGCTAACAGAGAGCTAAAAAAGGCAGTTGAAAGCTATTGGAAAGGAGAAATATCAAGAGAGGAAATGCTTCAAAGGGCAGAAGAAGTTGATTTAGAGAGAATGAAAAAAGTTATAAATGCAGACCTTGACTACATCCCGTCAAACGACTTCTCCCTTTACGACTTTGTTCTGGACGTGTCAACAATGGTAAACGCAATTCCCAAAAGATTTCAAAACATAGAAGACAGCCTTGACAGATACTTTGCAATGGCAAGGGGAACAAAGGACGCTATTGCCTGTGAAATGACAAAGTGGTTTGACACAAACTACCATTACATAGTCCCAGAGCTTACTGGAGGCTTTAAGCTGGTTAAAAACAGACCCCTCCAGTCTTACAGATGGGCAAAAGAAAAACTTGGGGTAGAAACAAAGCCAGTATTGGTTGGAGCATTTACATATATAATGCTTTCTAAAGTTTACGAAAGACAGGAAGGCTCACTGCTGATGAAAATGGTAAAGGCAGAAGAAAGTCAAAAGTTTAAGCCCCTTCTCCTTGAGCTTGCTTCTGTTTACAACCAGATGTTAAGAGAGCTACAAAAAGAAGGAGTAAAGGCAGTTCAGTTTGATGAGCCTGCACTTGTTTTAGATTTAGACGACGAAAAGATAGATGCTTTAATAGAAGCTTACAAGATAATAACTGACGGTATTACAGACGTAGAGATATTCGTTCACACTTACTATGAGAGCCTTGACCACTTTGAAAGAATAACTAAAGAGCTACCAGTAGCAGGAATTGGGCTTGACTTTGTAGTAAACGATGAAAACCTTGAAAACCTAAAAAAATACGGCTTTCCTAAAGATAAAAAACTTCAAGCTGGAGTTATATCTGGTAGAGACCCGTGGAAGACAGACTATAAGGAAGTATTATCTTTAATAGATG
>JAADDV010000102.1 GCA_013153795.1 Aquificota bacterium
CCTAAAGGAGATTCTCCATTAGGGCTTAAGTCATAATCTTTTCCTACGAGATATTTTGAAGCTGCTTCACAAGGAACAGTTATTGGGTCATCTGCAGCTTGTGTTCCTACAAACTCGATAAAGAATTGAGCATATGGTGTGTGTGCTTTTGCTGCTGTAGCTATAATACCTGTTGCTAACGCTCCAAATAGCGCCGATCTTGCTAATTTTTTCATGATTTTTTACCCCCTTTTAATTTTTAAGGTTTGATATTTAATTTTCTTGCTTTTATTTAAAGCAATGCCTGTGCCAAAAGATAAGTTATTGAAAAATTTAGATTTAGCTTTAAAGAAATATTATTAAAACGTTATGGGTATTTACAAAAAAGGTCTAATCTTTATCAAAATGTTGATTTGCGCTTGCGAGCGAAGAACGTAAACAAAAATAACATTTTATTTGCTGTAAAAGAGGTTAACAGTAAATAGTGTGTTTTTTATTGAAAGATTGAGAAAATGAAAAGTTATTTTACAATAATTTATTTTTTTAGATTTTCGAGGATTTTAGACATTAATTCCTTAATACCTATTCCTTCCTTAGATGAGGTGAGGATTACAGGAATTTCTTTCGGCAGATTTAACGTTTCCTTTATTATTTTTTTTGTTTTTGCTTTTTCACTTTGGTTTAGTTTATCTGCTTTTGTTGCAACTACTATATATGGAATTCCAAGACTTTCTAACCACTCTTTCATAAGAATATCAAGATTTGTAGGTTTATGACGGCTATCAACAAGCATAACAACAAGCTTAAGATTATCTCTATTATGAAAATATGTTTCTATCATCTTTCTCCATTTTTTTCTTTCAGCCTTAGAAACAGCTGCATAACCATATCCTGGAAGGTCGACAAAATAAATATCATCGTTTAAAAGAAAGAAATTTATAAGACGAGTTTTTCCTGGTGATGAGGAAACTTTGGCTATGTTTCTTTTAAAAATAGCATTTATTAAAGATGATTTTCCTACATTTGAGCGTCCAACAACAGCAACCTCAGGTTTATCCGATGGCGGATAATCCTGAGGTCTTACAGCACTTTTAATGAATTTTACTTTTTTTACTGTTGCCATTTAACTTGCTTTTTCGTAAATCATAATTGGTTGTTTTTTTCTTTGGACTACATCTTTATCAATAACCACTTTTTTAACACCTTTTGCTTGTGGTATCTCATACATAACATCAAGCATTATTTCTTCTACTATTGCCCTTAAACCCCTAGCTCCAGTTTTTCTTGCTATAGCTTCTCTTGCTATTTCTCTTATTGCATCTTCTGTAAACTCAAGCTCAACGCCGTCCATAGCGAGAAGTTTTTTATACTGCTTTATAAGGGCATTTTTTGGTTCTGTTAAAACTCTAACAAGGGCATCTTCATCAAGTTCTTGCAATGTAGCTATAACAGGAATTCTTCCTATAAACTCAGGTATGAGACCAAATTTTATAAGGTCTTCAACTCTTACTTTTGAAAGAATATCTCCTTCTTCTTCCTCTTTAGACCTTATTTCTGCAGCAAAACCAATAGATTTTTTACCTATCCTTTGTTTGATTATATCTTCAAGACCTACAAAAGCTCCTCCAAGGATAAATAGAATATTTGTTGTATCTATCTGGATAAATTCTTGATGAGGATGTTTTCTTCCTCCTTGGGGAGGAATATTTGCAATAGTTCCTTCTAAAATTTTAAGTAAAGCCTGCTGGACTCCTTCTCCAGAAACATCTCTAGTTATAGATGGATTTTCTCCAGATTTTTTTGCTATTTTATCTATCTCATCTATATAGATAATACCTTTTTCTGCTTTTTCTATATCATAATCTGCAGCCTGAACAAGTCTTACAAGGATACTCTCTACATCTTCTCCAACGTATCCTGCTTCTGTTATATTTGTAGCATCTGCTATAGCAAAAGGAACATTAAGGATTTTGGCTAAAGTTCTAGCTAAAAGAGTTTTTCCTGAACCTGTAGGTCCTATGAGAAGAATATTACTTTTTTCTAGCTCTACATCTTCATCATAAAATTTTTGCTTAGAAAAAATTCTTTTATAGTGGTTGTAAACAGCTACAGATAGGATTTTCTTTGCTCTTTCCTGACCTATAACATACTCATCTAACTTTTTCTTTATTTCAGGAGGAGTTGGAAGTTCTTTAAGTTCTTCCAACTCCTGTCCTTTATTTTCCAGCTCTTCCTTTATAAGGAGATTACACTGGGATATACAGTCATCACATATGTATATATCGTTTGGTCCTGCTATTAAGACTTTTGCCTCATTTTGAGGTTTACCACAAAATGAGCATTTATTTTCTTTTTCCATTTTTACCTCTTGGTAATAACTTTATCTATTAAACCATATTCAACAGCTTCTTGGGCAGACATGAAGTAATCTCTTTCTGTATCTGCTTCAATTTTCTCTAAAGGTTGTCCTGTATGCTCTGCAAGTTTTTCGTTTAAATATTTTTTGAGTCTTAAAATTTCCTTTGCATGGATTTCTATATCTGTTGCTTGTCCTTGAAATCCGCCTAAAGGCTGGTGAATCATGATTCTTGAGCTTGGAAGTGCATATCTTTTCCCTTTAGCTCCAGCTGCTAAAAGAAATGCTCCCATAGATGCTGCCTGCCCCATGCAGATGGTACATACATCAGGCTTTATATACTGCATTGTATCGTATATTGCAAGTCCTGCAGTCACAACACCACCAGGCGAGTTTATATACATAAAAATATCTTTATCTGGGTCTTCAGATTCTAAAAATAAAAGCTGTGCTACAACAAGGTTTGCAATGTGGTCATCAATTGGAGACCCTAAAAGAATAATTCTATCTTTTAAAAGTCTTGAATAGATATCATAAGCTCTCTCTCCCCTTGGAGTTTGCTCAATAACAATTGGAACAAGTTGATTTACTATCTTATCTATTTCTTTGCTCATAAAAACCTCCAATAAAAATTTTGGGATAATTTAGTCGTTTATCCCTTTTTTACCACTATTCTTTTTTTGCTTCTTCAGGTTGATTTTGCTCTTTTGAAGACTCAGCAGTATCAGTTTCCTTTTTTCCGTATTTTTCTTCATACTCTTCAGGGGTCATTTCTATAATATTTGCCTTTTCTTTTATATGTTCTATGACTTTTCTCCTAAGAATTGTGTATATTACGTTGTTTATAGCTCCCTGTTCTTCAAGGTATTGTCTCATCTGCTCTGTTGTAGCTCCATAAGCTTTTGCCATTTCTTCTATTTCTTTGTTTATCTCTTCTTCTGTAACTTCTATTCCTTCTTTTTCTGCTATTTTATTAAGAACAAACATTACTCTAACATTCTTTATAGCTGTTTGTTCTAAACCTCTTGCTGCTGCTGCAAGCATCTCTTGATTTGGTTTAATTCCAATTCTTTCAAGTTGTTGTGCGTAATCCTGAAGCAGGTATTCAAGTTCAGCTTTAACTAAGCTTGAAGGCACTTCAAAGTCATACTGTTTTGCAAGCTCATCAATAATTTTTTGTTCAAGCTCTCTAGCTTTTGCATCATCAACTTTTTTCTGTAGGTCTTCTCTAATTTTCTTTTTAGCTTCTTCTACATTTTCTCCAAGGCCTACTTCTTTTACAAACTCATCATTAAACTCTGGAAGAATCTTCTTCTTAACTTCTAAGATTTTTACTTTAACTGTTGCTTTTCCAAACTCTTTTCCTTGCTCATCATACAAAGGGACATTCTCAACTTCTATTTCATCTCCTACTTTTTTTCCTATAATTTTTTCTTCTATTTCAGGTCTAAGTTGATTTGCTCCTACAATAACTTCAAAATCGTCTTCTTCTTCTTCTCCATTATCTGCAATAATATGATAGTGAATTTTTATTAAATCGCCTTTTTCTACTGGTTTATCTTCAGCTGGTTCATATTTAGCTCTTTGTTCTAAAAGTGTCTGAATAGCTTTTTCTACATCTTCATCTGATACTTCGTATTTAACAACAGGAATTTCCATTCCTTCATAATCTTTAAGTTCAAATTCTGGTGCTACTTCAAAGGCTATTTTTAGTTTTAGAGTATCTCCATTTAGCTCTATATCTCCAAATGTAACATCTGGTGAAACAGGGGTAAGATTTTTTTCTTGAAGAATATTTTGAAGTTCCTCAGAAACAAATTTTTTTGCTACTTCTTCTTTAATAACATCTTTGTATCTTGCTTTAATAACAGATGGTGGAACATGACCTTTTCTAAAACCAGGTATATTTACCTGCTTGGAAATTTCTTTTATAACCTCATTAACAAGGTTTTTTATTTTCTCTCCCCTTTCCTCTACAGTTAGTGTTCTCACTAATCCTTTTTCTTCAACAGTAACGCTCATTCCCTACTCCTTTCCTTTTTATTTATTTTAAGAATAACAAACGTTTATTATATCAAATTCAAGTTTTATATTATTGATTTTTGGTGAAAATTTAATAAAAAGGAAACTCCCTCCCGCAGGAAGGAAGGACTTTAAACAAGTCTATCTAAAAGTTTATCTATTTTTTGTATTTCTATTTCTTCTTTACTTGAATCTTTTCTTTTTTGAAACTCTACTTTCCCGTTTTTAACTCCTCTTCCTACTACTATTCTGTATGGAATGCCTATAAGGTCTGCATCTTTAAATTTTGCTCCTGGTGACATATCCCTATCATCGTATAAAACTTCAATGCCTTTCTCTTTTGCTTTTTTGTATATTTCTTCTGCTGTTTCTTTTATTTTGCTGTCTTTTATGTTTAAAGCTAAAATCTGAAGTTTGAACGGTGCGATGTTCTCTGGCCAGATAATGCCGTTTTCGTCGTGGTTCTGTTCTACTGCTGCAGCCATAAGTCTGCTAACGCCAATACCATAGCATCCCATAATAATAGGCTTTTCTCTTCCATCTTTATCAACAAAGTATGCTTTCATTGATTCTGAGTATTTTGTTCCAAGAAGAAATATATGTCCCACTTCAAGTCCTGTAGTTTCTTTTAATGGTGATTTGCATATAGGACATGGATCTCCTTCTTTTGCTGTTGAAAAGTCAACAAATTCAACAGGCTGAAAGTCTCTCGGTATATTCACATTTATATAGTGGTAGTCTTTCTCATTTGCTCCAACAACAAAGTTATGAAGGTCTTTAACTGAAATATCTGCATAAACTGGAAGTTCTAAACCTATAGGTCCAACAAATCCCTCAACAATACCAAGTTTTTCAAGTTCTTCTGATGTTGCAAGGTGGGCATCAATAACGCCAAAATAGTTTATCAGTTTTGTTTCGTTGAGTTCTCTATCCCCTCTTATTAAAACGGCTACTGCTGTTCCATCATCTAGGATATATACAAGGGTTTTTACTATTTTTTTAGGGTCTACTCCTAAAAATTTTGCTACCTCTTCTACAGAAGAAACTCCTGGGGTATGAACTTTTTCTAAAGGTTTTTCTTCTTCTGGTGGTAGTTTATCAAGTTCAAACTCATATTTTGCAGCTTCAACATTTGCTGCATATCCACATTTTTCACAGTAAACAATATGGGCTTCTCCATTTGCTGCCTTTACAACAAACTCATGGGAATATTTTCCTCCAATAGCTCCAACATCAGCCTCAACCATTAGATAATCAAGTCCAAGTTCTGAAAATATTTTGTGGTAAGTCTCTTTCATTATTTCATAGGATTTAACTGCCATTTCTTCTGAAACGTCAAAAGAGTAGGCATCTTTCATTAAAAACTCTCTTCCTCTTATAAGACCGTATCTTGGTCTTGCTTCATCTCTAAACTTAGTCTGTATCTGGTAAAAGTTTTTAGGCAAATCTTTATAAGAGCGGATATTTTTTCTGACTAAATCTGTTATTGTTTCTTCATGGGTTGGACCAAGGGCAAAATCTCTTCCTTTTCTATCCTGTAATCTAAAAAGCTCTTTTCCGTAAACGTCCCATCTCCCTGTTTCTTGCCATAGCTCTGCAGGTGTAAGAATAGGAAGAAGAACTTCTAATGCTCCAGCATCATCCATATATTTCCTTATTATATTTTCTATTTTTCTTAAAACTCTAAGACCCAAAGGAAGATACTCATAAATTCCTGCTGCAAGTTTTCTTATATATCCTGCTCTTAGAAGATATATATGACTTGGAACTTCTGCTTCTGCTGGGGCTTCTTTCATTGTAGGAACAAAATATTCCGATAATCTCACAATAAACCTCCAAAGAAACTTTTTTATTATTTTAGGATAAAGAAACTCTATTATGTAGAAAATTTTGTATTTATGGAATTCCCGAAATATTTATATTTGTGTGCTAAAATGAGTATTTATTTTTAAGTTTATTTGAATACAAAAACAAATAAAACAAAAACTAGGAGGAAATCATTGCGTCCTGATGGAAGAAAACCTACTCAAATAAGAACAGTAAAAGTTATAAGAGATTTTAATATTTATGCTGAAGGTTCTGTTTTAATAGAAGTAGGTAATACCAAAGTTATTATTACAGCTTCGGTGGAAGATAAAGTTCCACCTTTTTTAAGAGGAACTGGCCAGGGCTGGATAACAGCTGAATACTCTATGCTACCAAGGTCTACAGAAACAAGAAATATTAGAGAAGTTGTTAGAGGCTCTCCTTCGGGTAGAACCCAGGAAATACAAAGACTTATAGGTCGCTCTTTAAGAGGAGTTGTAGATTTAAAAAAACTTGGAGAGAGAACTTTATGGGTTGATTGTGATGTAATCCAAGCTGATGGTGGAACAAGAGTTACTTCTATTACAGGGGCTTTTATAGCTGTTGCCGATGCTATGATAAAGCTTACTGAAAGTGGAAAATTAAAACAAAATCCTTTAAAAGATTATGTAGCAGCTATTAGCTCAGGAATAGTAGGTAAAGATGTAGTATTAGATTTAAATTTTAAAGAAGATTCGGCAGCTAAAGTTGATATGAATCTTGTTATGACAGGAAGCGGTCAATTTGTAGAAGTCCAGGCAACAGGAGAAGAATATTCTTTTTCTCAAGAAGAATTTGACAAAATGCTTGAATATGGAAAATTAGGAATAAATAAGCTTATCCATATTCAAAAACAATTTATAGAAGGATTGCCTTCTATAGGACACTGGAAAAGGACAGATATAAAAGAATTTGTTTATGAAGATAAAGAATAAAACAATCACTGAAAATCAAATATTTATCAATCAGATATATATCTTCTTATTTCTCAATGCTATAATAAAATTTTCCAAAATCTATAAATACAAATTAAGGAGAAACCTTAAATGATAGATACATTAGGGGATTTCAAAAGAGATTATTTTTGTGGGGAGCTTTCTGAAAATAACATAGGAGATGAGGTTCGCCTTTTAGGTTGGGCAGCAAGTGTTCGAGACCATGGAGGAGTTATTTTTATAAATTTAAGAGACAGGGAAGGAGTTGTTCAGGTTGTTATAGACCCTTCCAAAAGCCCAAAAGAAGCTTATGAAAAGGCAAAAAAAGTAAGAACAGAGTATGTAATAGGAGTTAGAGGAAGAGTCCAGAGAAGACCAGCAGGAACAGAAAACCCAAAAATAAGCACAGGGACTATAGAGGTAGCTGTAGAAGAACTTCTTATATTAAATACCTGTGATGTTTTACCATTCCCAATAGAAGACAAAATCAATGCATCAGAAGAAGTAAGACTTAGATACAGATACCTTGATATAAGAAGAAATCCTATGTTTAAAAATCTTCTTATAAGACATGAAGTTTATCAGGCAGCAAGGGAGTATCTTGCTGGACATGGCTTTTTAGAAGTTGAAACACCAATGCTTACAAAATCAACACCAGAAGGAGCAAGGGACTTTTTAGTTCCTTCAAGACTTGAAAAAGGAAAGTTTTATGCCCTTCCTCAATCCCCACAGCTTTTTAAACAAATTCTTATGGTTGCAGGAATAGAAAGATACTTCCAGATAACAAAATGTTTCAGAGACGAAGACCTTAGAAAAGACAGACAGCCAGAATTTACCCAGATAGACTATGAGATGTCCTTTGTAAATGAAGAAGATGTAATGGCAATATCTGAAGGTCTTATTCATCACATATTTAAAAAAGTTTTAGGTATTGAGCTAAAACTTCCTTTTAGAAGAATGACATATAAAGAAGCAATGGAAAAATATGGAACAGATAAGCCTGATGTTAGATACGGACTTGAGCTAAAAGATATAACAGATATTGCAAAAACAACAGAATTTAAGGTTTTTAGAGATACAGCAGAAAAAGGAGGTCTTGTAAAGGGTCTTACTATAAAAGGAGGAGCTTCTTTCTCAAGAAAAGAGATAGATGACCTTACAGAATATGCCAAAAAATTTGGCGCAAAAGGAATGGCATGGATAAAACTTACAGAAGAAGGAATGCAATCACCAATTGCAAAATTCTTCACAGAAGAGGAGAAAAAACAGATAGTAGAAAAAATGGAAGGTGAAAAAGGAGACCTTTTAGTATTTATAGCAGATGAATATGAAACAACCCACAGAGTTTTAGGATTTTTAAGAAAACATGTTGCAGATAAACTTAATATAATTCCAGAAGGAAGATGGGATTTCCTCTGGATTGTTGATTTTCCTTTACTTGAATGGGATGAAGAAGAAGGAAGATATGTTGCCTTACACCATCCATTTACAAGTCCAAAAGAAGAAGACATTCCAAAGCTTGATAAAGCACTGGAAGATAGAGAAATAGCAACGTCTATTAAAGCAAGAGCTTATGACCTTGTTCTAAATGGAGAAGAAATCGGAGGAGGTTCTATCCGTATCCATACAAGCCAGCTTCAAGAAAAAGTTTTTAAAGTTTTAGGAATTTCTGAAGAAGAAGCCCATGAAAAGTTTGGATTTCTTATCCAGGCGTTAAAATATGGAGCTCCTCCTCATGGAGGCTTAGCTTTTGGACTTGACAGAGTTGTTGCTTTAATGACTGGTTCTGAAAGTATAAGAGAAGTTATAGCATTCCCTAAAACCCAAAAAGGAAACTGTCCTCTTACAAACGCACCAGATTTCGTATCAGAAGAACAACTTGAAGAACTCGGTATAGAAATAGAAATCCCAGAGAAAGAGGAAGCTTAAAGGCTTCCTCTTTTCTTTGTTTTTTTCTTCCTTGATTTTTCACATTTAAAGTTTAATCTTTACTTATAGTAAGACTTGATTTAAATCATACACATTTTATCAGTAATGATTATCGTTTATTGTTAATTTTTTTTGAGAGGGTGAAGAATGATGGCAACAGACAAAGAACAGACAACCTTAAATCTTTACATACAAAAAATGGCTGAGCATCCTCTTCTTACTCCAGAAGAGGAAAAAGAGCTTGCTATAAGGGCAAAAAAGGGAGATAAGGAGGCTTTAAAAAAGCTTGTTGAGGGAAATCTTAGATTTGTTATAAATGTAGCAAAAAACTTTTTAGGTTGGGGTGTGCCATTAACAGACCTTATTGCTGCTGGAAACCTTGGGCTAATAGAAGCAGCGAAGAGATTTGACCCTGACAGAGATGTAAAATTTATCTCTTATGCTGTATGGTGGATTAGGCAAGCAATAATGCAAACTATTTTCCAGCAAACAGGAGCTGTTAGAATACCTGTAAAAGAGTCTCTCTTTATAAGTAAAGTAAAAGAAACTTATGAAAGGCTCAAAGAAGAGTTAAAAAGAGAGCCAACAATAGAAGAAATTGCTAAAGAAGTAGGAGCATCTCCTAAGAAAGTAAGGAATGCTCTTCAGGTTGTTAGAATGCCATTTTCCCTTGACAAGCCTTTAGGAGAGGAAGGAGAAGACCTTACTTTATTAGACCTTATTTCTAAAAAAGGAACAGAAGATGTAGAAAAGGAATTAGTTGAGGAATCTCTACATAAAGAATTAAATAATCTTTTAAATGTTCTTGACGAAAGAGAAAAAATTATTATTAAACATAGATTTGGACTTGATGGAGAAGAGCCAAAAACTCTTACAGAAGTAGGAGAGCTTTTAGGAATCTCTAGAGAAAGAGTTAGACAGATTGAGCAAAGAGCTTTAAAAAAGTTAAGAGCTCTTGCTATGAAAAGACATCTTAAAGATTTCCTTTCCTAAAAATTCAAAATCTTTTCCTTCCCTATTGCCCTTCCTTTCTTTATCCTTTAATCTAAAAGTCAGATAAAAGCTTTTATAAGGATTTTATATATGGAATTAGTTCAAAAAATAAAAAAAGAGCTCCAGAAAGCTATTATTGGTCAAGAAAAAATGATAGATGCCCTTTTAATAGGGCTTATAACAGAAGGACATATCCTTATAGAAGGAATTCCCGGAGTAGCAAAAACAACAGCAGTAAAAACATTAGGAAAAATCCTAAACCTTTCTTTTAAAAGAATTCAGTTTACACCAGACCTTATCCCTTCAGATATTTTAGGAGGGGAAATATATATAATAGAAAAAGATGAGTTTAGAATAAAAAAGGGGCCTATATTTACAAATCTTCTACTTGCAGATGAGATAAACAGAGCACCTGCCAAAGTTCAATCAGCTCTTTTAGAAGCTATGCAGGAAAGACAGGTTACCATAGGAGAGCATACATTTTCCTTGGAAGAGCCGTTTTTAGTAATGGCGACTCTAAATCCAATAGAAGAAGAAGGAGTTTACAATCTTCCAGAAGCCCAGCTTGATAGATTTTTAATGAAGGTTGTTGTTGATTATCCATCTGAAGAAGAGGAATATAAAATACTGAAGCTTGTTGTAAGACAAGAAGGATTAAACGGAGAAGTTTCTCAAAAGGAAGAACCAAAACCAGTTGCAACAAAAGAAGATATTCTTTCCTTAAAAAAACAGCTGAAGAATATCCATATAGATAAAGAAGTTGAGGAATATATAGTAAAACTTGTTATGGCAACAAGAGAGCCAGAAAAGTATGGGATAAGACCAGAATATATAAGACTAGGATTAAGTCCAAGGGCAACAATAAATCTGTATAAAGTCTCAAAAGCTGTAGCATTTTTAAATGGAAAAGACTATGTAGCTCCTTCAGATATTCTTTTATATTTAAAAGAAGTGTTTAGACATAGATTTTTAGTTTCGTATCAGGCAGAAGCAGAAGGAATAACAACAGATGATATTGTTGATATGATAATAGAAAAAGTCCCAATACCATAGAAAAAATGGATTTAAAAGAAAAAGCAAAACTTATATCAATAAATTCAAGGGAAAAAGTTCTAAATTATCTTGAAGGGATACATAAAACATTCGTTTTTGGAGAAGAAGATGATTTAAAAAACATAAGAGAATATACATATGGAGATGATATAAGAAAAATAAATTGGATAATAACAGCAAGAGAGAGAAAGCCTTATATAGTAGAAAGAGAAGAAATAAAAAGCCAGAATATAAGACTTATTCTTCTTTTAGACCAAGAGTTTTTGTTTAAAAACAAGCTGGAAAAACTTATAGAAACTTTCTCACTTCTTGGATATGCTGCTCTTTTCAAACAGGACAAGCTGGAAGTTTATATTCTTACAGATAAAGTAGAAAAATCTTTTAAGGTAAAAAATATCCACCAAATAGAACAAATTTCAGAATTTATAGCTTCTTTAAATCTTAAAGAAAAAAAGTTTTCCCCTAAAACTGCAGAAAAAATAGCCTATGGAAGACGCTCTTTTACAATTTTTATTGGAGATTTTATATATGAAATAAACCTTCTTCCTATTTCATATCAACATAAATTGGCTGTTTTGATAATAAGAGATTTAGAAGAGGAAAATCCACAAAATTACGTTTCATATCAATTGAGGAGCTTTGATGAGAGGAGAAAAATACCTTTTTTAAGGAAGGACATGGTGGATGTTTATAAAAAAAATCTGCTAAGGCTAGATACAAAACTTAAAACTTTTTTAGTCAATAAAAAAATCCCTTATACTAAAATCTATACTCATCAAGACCCTTTCGAAAAATTAAAAAGACTTTTTTCTTAAAAATTTTTTCTACAGAGGACAAATGTTAACAATAAATCAGCTGGCTAAAGAGCTCTTTCTATCCCACACGGTTCAGATAAAACCATTCAATGCTGTTGCGTGTCGCCCATCTACTTCTAGCTTTCTATCCCACTTAGTTCAGATAAAACCCAAAAACGGTTTTTAGAGCAATTTTACTGCAGATTGCTTTCTATCCCACTTAGTTCAGATAAAACGATATAGAAGTAAAAGATTTTAAAGAAGTAAGGAATAGTTTCGTCTTTCTATCCCACTTAGTTCAGATAAAACGAATATACCGACCCCGCCGTTGTAAAATCGAAAGTATCGCTCCTTTCTATCCCACTTAGTTCAGATAAAACAAAAAACAGGAGCAGATTAATGAGCTATACGCAAACATGCTTTCTATCCCACTTAGTTCAGATAAAACATAATATGTGTTGCTGACTAGCAACTCTTCTTATCAACTTTCTATCCCACTTAGTTCAGATAAAACAGAGATATATCGATACGCAAAGTCGCCGTACGGCAGCCTTTCTATCCCACTTAGTTCAGATAAAACCCATCAATTTGACTAGATAAAAAAATAAGCAAATTAGCAAGGAACGAAGCGCATTAGCGCTGGTTTGTTAGTTATAACTGACTCCTCGCTGAAAGGGGTTTTTTGCATCGAACCTCCAGTAATGCAATTATATTTT
>JAADDV010000032.1 GCA_013153795.1 Aquificota bacterium
ATCTGAACGAACTAAATATAGATGTTGTTGAAGAAGGGAAGCCAGAAGAATTTTCTGGAGATGGTGGAGATTATTTAGGTATTGATTTTTCAGACGATGTCTGGTCTAAAACTGATGACCCTGTCAAACTTTATCTAAAAGAAATGGGAAAAATTCCTCTTCTTACAAGAGACGAAGAAATCAAACTTGCTATGGAAATTGAAAAAGGAAGAAAAAAAGTTTTTAGAGGTCTTCTTAGAACATCTTTTCTCATGGAAAAGCTTTTAGATGAATGGGCAAAAGTTGCTGATGGAAAAATGAAAGTAAAAGACATTATAAATATTGATTTTGGAGACAAAGAAGATGAAGATGCTATAGATGAGTCTGAAGTTTTAGATGCAGCTACAAAAGAATTTATTCAAAAAGGACTCCAACTTGCTCATATGTATAGAGAGTTAAGAGATTTAGAACAACAAATCATAGCTGACCCAGATAATGAAGAATTAAAAAGAATTTTTCTAAAAAAACATGCTTCTGTAAACAGATTTGTAAGAAGTTTAAATATTAAATTTACTAAACTTGATAAAATTGCAGATGAGCTAAAAGAGTTATATCAAAGATTAAAAAGAAAAGAGAAAGACCTTAACAAAAGAATTAAAAAACTTCAAAAAATAGACCCTGATGTAGAAAAACTATTAAAAGGAGATTACTCAGACCCAGAAATTTTAAAG
This sequence comes from Aquificota bacterium, assembly GCA_013153795.1. GTDB lineage: Bacteria > Aquificota > Aquificia > Aquificales > Hydrogenothermaceae > JAADDV01. The sequence continues at coordinate 711 of JAADDV010000032.1, forward strand.
AAAATAGAAGAAAATGGCTTTTCTTTTGGAAGATTTGAGATTTTAAGAACAGAAGTTTTAAAACTTAGAGAAGAAATTGCTGAACTTAGAAAAATGATAGGAACTGTCCCAGGAGAATTTGATTATGTAATGAAAATTATTCAAGAAGGAAGACATCAAGTAAATGAAACAAAACAAAAAATTGTTCAATCAAACCTTAGGCTTGTGGTTTCTATTGCTAAAAAATACACAAACAGAGGCCTTCAGTTTTTAGACCTTATACAAGAAGGAAATATAGGTCTTATGAAAGCTGTTGATAAGTTTGATTACAAAAAAGGATACAAGTTTTCTACATATGCTACATGGTGGATAAGACAGGCTATTACAAGAGCTATAGCTGACCAAGCAAGAACAATAAGAATACCTGTTCATATGATTGAAACGATAAATAAACTTGTTAGAGTTTCTCGCTCTATGGTTCAGGAGCTTGGAAGAGAACCAACTCCAGAAGAAATAGCTAAAAAAGTAGGAATGCCTGCTGAGAAAGTAAGAAAAATATTGAGAACATCTCAAGAGCCTATTTCTCTTGAAACACCAATTGGTGATGATGATGAATCTCACTTAGGAGATTTTATAGAAGACAAAACTGTATTATCTCCTGAACAACACGTATTAAGACAATCTCTAAGACAGCAATTAGAAGAAGTTTTATCAACATTATCGGAAAGAGAAGAGCAAGTTTTAAGATATAGATTCGGATTAGAAGATGATACAGAATACACATTAGAGCAAGTTGGTAAAAAATTTGGTGTTACAAGAGAAAGAATAAGACAAATAGAAGCAAAAGCATTAAGAAAATTAAGACATCCTCACAGAGCTAAATATTTAAGACCTTTCTGTGAAGATTAAAAAGAATGCCCCTTAAAGGGGGCATCAAATACATAGAAATAAAGGCTGGGTTTTTTGCTCCTCTTTCCTTTTTATTAAATTAGTATATCAAATTTAAATGTTATAAATATATAATTTAATAATTAAATTAAAATTTCCAAGAACAAATTATTAATCTATTATAAATAACAAAATCAACCCTTGCTGAAATTTTTTCTTTTAGATAAAGCTTAAAAAGGCCATATAGTTTTACCTTCAACAAGAAAACTTCACTTTCAATTAAAATGAACTTTTAAATCTAACGCAATTTTTAAATTTTTTTCCAAATTTTATATTCAAAAAGCATTGAAATATCGAAAAAAGATTTTAAAAAAAGTAGTTTTTATGCTTGTTTTATGAAAAACAAGAATTTTGGTGGATTTTTTAAATTTCTTAAAGATTCAAATCTAAAGTTTCAACAATCAATTACTTTTTAAAATCTTATATAAAAGCCCAATCTAAATATTGAGAAAAAAACAGCTAAAACTTTTTATTTTAAAAATCAAATGTTACCAGTTCATTAATATGATTTATTGCCCTTATTTTCAAATTTTGGAAATTTTTATAGAAAAATAAAAATTTGAAAAAGGAGGGTTAAAAATGTTTATTATTACTTTAGTTTTTACTTTAATCCTTGTCAATCTTAGCTGGAGCGTTCCTCAATTTGCCAGAGATTATAATGCAGGATGTAATGTTTGTCATACAAATATTCCTATGCTTAACGATGTAGGAGAAAGATTTTTAAGAAACGGTTTTAGGTTTTCTCCTCAAGATTTGCCTACTTTAAAAGAACTTATTACAGAAAAAGACCCTAGGTTTCTTCCTTTTGGGGTTATGATAGGAGCAAATTATAAAGATAAAAGTAGAGGAAATAATCTAACAGGTAAAGCTAAACTTTATTTAGCTGCTACTATAACAAAGAATTTATCTATTTTTGGTATGACTAAAGATGTATTTAATAGTGATGCTCCTAATGAACCTGACTTCTTTGAAGAAAAATCCTCTATTTTATATATTCAATTTGTTTTTGATGAACAAAAACATCTTTTTAGAGCTGGTTTAATGTCTCCTTTTACACAACTAGGTAATGTTCAAAGAGCTTTTTTAGATTCTGGTTTAACAGGAATTAGAATAAGTAAAAAACCAGCAAATATGAATAGGAAAGAAAACAATAGAAGGGGAAATAGGGGAAACAGAGGCAATAGAGGAAATAGAAATATGGGGAATAATCAAAAAGGTCAAAAAGGAAAACACAGAGGAGGAACATACAAGTCTCCTTTACAAAATGCAGGAATATCTAACTTTAAAGGAGCTGAATATTCATATCTTTTTAATAATCAAATTTTAGCTTTAATATCTTTTGGAAAACCTGTTTCCCACGGAGGAAATGAAAATCAGAGAGGAAATAAAACTCAACAAACTTCTAATGATGATAGTGACTATCAAATCTTTTCAGGTTTAAGATATATTGGAAACAATTTTAAAATAGGATTGATATATTCTTTTAAAAAAGAAAATGGGATAGAAAACAATGCTTTTCTAATTCCTATAGAAAAAAACTTTTATCCTTTATATCTAACAAGTGTTCTTGTTTATAGAGATAATGATAAAAAAGGAAACTATTTAGGAACAGAAAATTCTATTTTATATGCAATAAACAGCACAAATTATCTTAGAGGCATCATAAACATAGGAAAAGAAGAAGATAGAGACACTGAATATGGATACTCTCTAATGTATAGTTTTCTTTTCAAAAATCATGTGCTTCTTCACTTAATTGGCGGATACGCTGACCCAGCTAATTCTGAAGGTAAATCCCAATTCAAAGCTTCCATTAGTTTATTCTTTTAAAATGATAGTAAGAAGGTCAGCTAGCTGACCTTCTTATTTTTATTCTTAAAAGAATATATAAAACTTTTCTTTATTAACTTTGTTTTTGAACCTTTTTAAACTTATAGCCACCAAAGACAATGGCTATATCTCCTTCACGCCAGAAGATAGTTCTCCACACCTGATAGTAGATATGAAATGCTACCCATGCAAGGATTATCCACATTGTAAAATGATGCCACCATCTAACACCAGCATGTCCACCTAAAAGCCAGCCAACCCAATCTGTCATAAGATGAAGAAGAGCTGGCCACCATGAACCAATGGCTGATAAACCACTTTCAAGTCCCTGAACATACATATAGAACCCTGTTAAAAGCATCCAGACAAGAAGCAGATGAAGTATAGTAAAGTAAACTGCATTAAAGCTATCCAGATGGGAGCTATCAAATTTCTTTCTTCTATTTAGCGTCAGAAGATTTAAAAGAACTTCAAAAAATTCAACTATGTTTTGTTTTGTTGGAATTAATTTTTTATATACCTTTTCAAATCTACTTGCAAAATATAGATAAAAAATAGCTATTGAAATAACATCAAGTAAAAGAGCAGCAAAGAAATGAATAAGTCTGTTATAAGCCATTACATATTTATATGCAGCTGGTTCAGAAATTAATGTTTGATAAAAAGGGTTAGCTATATAAAGACCTGTTATTACTGCAGCAAGGATAGAAAAAGCATTTACCCAATGAAAAATCCTCATTGTGGTTGTCATTCTTTTTACTTTCTGATACATCTTTCAAACCTCCCTTTTAGATAAAGCAGGCACCACCTACAGGCTCAACTTTATAAACGCCAAGTTCTCTACCTTTTGTATCTATAACGTGAACAGCACAAGCAATACATGGGTCAAAGGAGTGGATTGTTCTAAGTATCTCAAGGGGCTGGTCTGGATTTGAAAGGGTTGTTCCAATAAGAGATGCTTCATAAGCTCCCATTCTATTTTTGTAGTCCCTTGGAGCTCCATTCCATGTAGAAGGAACAACAGCCTGATAATTTTCTACTTTTCCATCTTTTATTCTAATCCAGTGCCCTAAAGCTCCTCTTGGTGCTTCTGTTAGACCATATCCTTTCAGCTCTTTTCCTTTTGTAAGCTTTTCAAAATCATAATCTGTCCATGTGCTAAGGTCTCCAGAAGCAACATTTTTAGCAAGCTCTGTAAGCCACTCTTTCATAACATCAACCATTAAAGCTGTTTCTATAGCTCTTGCTGCCGTTCTTCCTACTGTTGAGAATAAAACTTCAACAGGAAGATTTCCTGATTTTAAAAGCCAGTCTACATAATGTTTAATTCTTTCATCACCTCTTGCATATCCAACAATCATTCTAGCAAGAGGTCCAACTTCTACTCTATGGTCATCATATATAGGAGATTTTATCCATGAATACTTTCCTTTAGGGTCTAACGTTCCATCTTCTTTAAATCCTGTATATTTAGGATTTGTCTGCCCATCAAATGGATGAAGAGGTTTGTCTGTTCCCTGATATTCATACCAGCTATGGGTTACGTCTTCTGTAACTTTAGACTGGTCAACATCATAGACTGTGGATAAATCCATATTTAAAACAAGTCCTTGTGGAAATAGTGTTTTTCCTTGATACCAAGGAAGGTCGTCCATTCTAAAATCACCATAAGCCATATAGTTTCCAAGTCCTCTTCCTATTCCTTTTAAAGCTTCATCTGCATAAATAGCACCTGCCATAAGAAGGTCTGGTAGATAGGCTCTGTATATAAACTCCCTTGAAAGTCCTAAGAGGTCTCCAAACTGCCCCAGTCTTGCTGGATTTTTAATATCCTGAACACATGTTACACCACCAACAACTAAAGATTGTGGATGTGGGTTTTTACCACCAAAAATAGCCATTAGTTTTGCCATTTCTCTTTGAATTTGAAGAGCGTCAAGATAGTGAGAAACAGCTACTAGGTTTTGCTCAGGCGTGAGTTTATAAGATTTATTTCCCCAGTATGCGTTAGCAAAAGGTCCAAGCCTTCCTGCTTTTACAAATTTTTTAAGTCTTTCTTGAACAGCTTTTAATTCTCCTTCCCCAGCGTTCCATGGCTGTATCGTTTCTCCTGTTATTGGGTCTTTTAGCATATTTGCCCATTTTTTTGCTTCTTGGGCAGCTTTTGCAGGGTCTGCTTCTAACGCAGATACGACATCAACCCAGTCAAGGGCGTGAAGATGATAGAAATGAACTACGTGGTCGTGTATATATAAAGAACCTTGTATTAGGTTTCTAACAAGTCTTGCATTTTTTGGCGGAACAACCCCTAGGGCATGTTCAACAGTTTGTGTAGATGTATAGTAATGAGTTCCTGTGCAGACACCACATATTCTCATTGCAAGAAGAGGAACATCTCTTGGGTCTCTTCCTTTCATTATGATTTCTATTCCACGCCACATTGTGGAAGAGCTATAAGCATCAACAATTGTATTGTTATCATCAAGAATTGCTTCTATTCTTAAGTGTCCTTCTATTCTTGTTATTGGGTCTACTACTACATGTTTCCCCATATCTTAAACCTCCTATTGTTCTTCTTTTGATGAATCTTCTCTTTTTCCTGCTATAGCACTTGCTACAGCATGGATACCTATACCAATAGCAGTAGCTGTAAGAATACCTAAACCTACTTCATCAACTGTTGCTTCAACTCCATTTATACCAGGCGGTTTTATATCACTGTCAGCAAGAGGTCTTTCTGTTGCATATTTATCCCAAAATCCAGGTTCAGAACATCCGATACATCCTCTACCTACCCCAATTGGCCAGTTTGTTCCTTCGTTATACCTGACTATAGAACAGTTATTAAATGTAAATGGTCCTTTACATCCCATCTTGTAAAGACAGAAGTTGTTTTTAGCACCTTCATCACCCCATTCTTCAACAAACTCACCAGCATCAAAGTGAGCTCTTCTTTCACAGTTATCGTGGATTCTATATCCAAATGCGAATTTTGGTCTTAAAAGACTATCAAGTTCTGGAATTTCTCCTGTGAGGATGTAATGAATAATAACCCCTGTTATATTTGCAGGGTTTGCAGGACAGGCAGGAATATTTATAATAGGTTTTCCTTTAACCACATCCATTACACCTACAGCACCTGTAGGGTTTGGATAAGCTGCTGGGACTCCTCCAAATGCTGCACATGAACCAACAGCAATAACAGCAGCAGCATGCTCTGCAAGATGTTTTACATGCTCAACACCAGTTTTAGGATGTCTTCCTATTGTAAATGCCTCTGGCATCCCAACAGGAATAGAACCTTCCACAAAAAGCAGGTACTTTCCATCAAAATCTTTAACTGCTTTTTCAAGATTTTCTTCTGCCTGGTCTCCTGCTGCAGCCATTATAACTTCGTGATATTCAACTGATAGATATTCAAGTATCAGCTCATCCACTGTAGGAGAAGCACTTCTTAAAAGAGCTTCTGTATTTCCTGCACAATCCTGAATATTTATCCAAATTATAGGCACTCTATCCATAACTTCAGCAGCTTGAGCTACTAGAGGTTCAAACTTTGCAGGAAGCATCAACATTGCTGTAGTAGCAGAAACCCATTTTAAAAAATCCCTTCTTGTTAAATCCCATGTTTCAAGAAGCTCTTGAAATTTTATTTCTGCTTCTCTTACAGGCTTCTGTGCTCTCAGCTCTTGAAGACGTTTTTCCATCTTCCTGTAAAGAGCATCATAGTAAGCCTCACCTTTGTTTGTGTTTATATAGTTAGTGGGCTTTGAAAAAACGGCTCTGAGATGTTCCCTATCAAAGAACTGCATCTTGACCCTCCTAATTAAATGAACAGTCATTCATTTTATTTATTTTAGAATGAATGATTTAAATCATAATGTCAAGATAAGAAATAGTAAAATATATTTCTGTTTTTGTGGAATTTATAGTATTGATTATTTTATATATTTCAAAACTCACCTAAAGTTTTTGAAACTATTAAAAAGCAGTGGAAAAGCTTAAAAAACTTTTATAAACTCTTTAATAAAATTTTAAAGAATTTAAAATAAAGTTTCATAATTTTTAAACAAAAAAGTATAATTTTTAAAAAGTTTTTATAAGAAATTTAAAAACTAAAAGCAAAATATAAATATTCCTAGTTTTAAAAGTTTGTTTATTGTTTGAAAGTGTTAACTTAGAGTTTTTATAAACTTAGAATATTGCTTATTTCAAACTCTTTAAAATCAGGTTTTTTTATTTTGCCAAAAGCTATTTCTATAGGTTTTTTTACAATATCTCCTTTCTCGTAAGCTACCATAAAGTTTTTATTCCCCTTTTTATACTCTTCTACAGCAAAGACTCCAAATCTAGAAGCAATATTTCTATCAAAAGCTGTTGGAGAGCCTCCTCTTTGTATATATCCTAAAACTGAGTATCTAATTTCTCCAAAATCAAATTTTTTCAATTTTTTTTGCAAAATTTTAGCTATTTCTTTAGCTGATGCTACTCCTTCTGCCACAACTATGATTGAAAATCTTTTTCCTCTTTCTCTAGATTTTATTATTTTGTCTATAACACGATACATAGGAAAAGGATATTCAGGAATCAATATTACATCTGCCCCTGTAGCAAGACCAGCCTCAAGAGCAATAAAACCACTATCTCTTCCCATAACTTCTATAACAAAAACTCTTTCATGGGAAATAGAAGTATCTCTGATTTTATCTATTGCATTAACAGCGTTATTAACAGCTGTATCAAAACCTATTGTATAGTCAGTCCCAAAAGTATCATTGTCTATAGTTTTTGGTATACCTACTATAGGAAAATCAAATTCTTTGGCTAAAAGATTAGCTCCTTGGAAAGAACCATTTCCCCCAATTACAAATAAAGCTTCTATTTGCTCTTCTTTTAAAAAAGAAACGGCTTTTTTTCTGTATTCATATTCTTTAAATCTAGGTTCTCTTGAGGATAAAAGAATTGTCCCACCTTTATTAATAATAAGACCTACATCTCTAGGATTTAAAATACAGAAATCTCTTTCTATTAGGCCCTTAAAACCTCTTTTAATACCAATAACAGAAAAATTATAATAATAGGCTGTCCTGACGACAGCCCTTATTGCAGCATTCAGTCCAGGTGCATCACCACCACTTGTTAAAACAGCTATTTTTCTTGTCATTATTTCATCATATAGCAGTAGTCAAATGCTTCAGCAAAAGAAGGAAGTAAGTCTCCTGTTTTCTTGTTTATATAGATTTTTCTAACTACATCAAAGTTTTCATATCCTTTTAAGAAAACTTCTCCTATATAATATTTTTCGTTTTCGCAGATAGTAATTTCTTCAGAAACAGCTTTCATTCCAGAGATATATTCTTTAATTTTTTTAGCAGCTTCATCTTTTGTTATAGCAAAAGATGAGCCTACAAATAAACTAAAAGAAATAGCTATACCTAAAGCTCTTTTCATTTTCTTAACCTCCTAGGAAGTTTTAGCAATTTTATCAAAATAATTCTTTTATTCCAATTGTTATATTAAAAAGCAGAAAAAATTTATTAAAATAATATCTTAAAATTCAAAAACTAAGACTCCTAAAGGAAGATTGATGATATTAAATGATAGAGAGCTTAAAAATTTTTTAGCAAAAAAAGAGCTTATTATTGAGCCTTTAGAAGAGCATCAGATACAGCCTTCTTCTATTGATTTTAGGTTAGGAAATGATTTTCTTGTTTATACAGACAGTATAGATATTTTAGATGTTAAAGATAATTCATATCAGAAAAAATTAAAAAAGGTTATTGTAGGAGAAGAAGGTTTTGTAATACAACCTAAACAGTTTGTTCTTGCTACAACAATAGAGTATATAAAGCTTCCGGATTACTTGACAGCTTTTGTAGAAGGGCGCTCTTCCCTTGGAAGACTTGGACTTTTTATAGAAAATGCAGGATGGGTTGATGCAGGTTTTGAAGGAACTATAACCCTTGAGTTTTTTAATGCAAACTCAAGACCTATAAGAATTTATCCAGGAATGAGGATATGTCAGCTTGTTTTTGCAAAAATGAATTCTCCTGCAGAAAAACCTTATAGAGGAAAGTATCAGGGACAAAGAGGAACAACTGCTTCAAAAATTTACATGGATATAAAATAATCCTGATAAATGTCTTAATGAGAAAATATATCTTTCTTATAATATCTTATGTAAAAACAGTAAGGAGATAATGAATGAAAACGATAAATCTTGAAACAACTATACAGCAGGTTTTAAGAAAATATCCTTTTGCTCAAAAATTCTTTAACTCAAAAAATATGTATTGCAATATTTGTTCTTGCAAAAAGCATGAAACGATATATCTTGCAGCTGTAAACTACGGTCATGACCCTGAACAGTTTTTAAATGAGCTAAAAACATTTATTGCTGAACATGACAAATCTAAAAAAAGCTAAAGAAATACTAGAGCATCTAAAGACATATGACAAAAAAGCTTTATCAAGGGTCTCAGGTCTTTCTGAGACCTTTCAAACCCTCCTTGAAGACCATGTCCCAGATGGTATTTTAGAGGATATAAAATACCTTGACAGCCTCAGTCCTGAAAAGAAAAAAGCCTTTATAGAGTATCTTTATAAGGCTGTTGATGAAATACTGAAAAAGAAGCAAATAAAAAAACAACCATCTGCTGAAAAAAAAGAAACCTTTAAAAAAACTCTTCCAAAAAGCTATTTTAAAAATCTATCTATAAAAGAGCTAAAGCTTTTAAAACCAATAGAAAAAAGAGCTTTTAAAAAAGTAGGAATAGAAAATGTAGAACAGGCTTTGTTCTTTCCACCAAAAAAATATGAAGATAAGAGGCTAAAAAAACTTGCTAAAGTATCAGATGGAGAATATGGACTTTTTGAGGTTGAGGTTGTTGAGATAAAAAAGATAAACAGAGGAAAACTAAAAACTTTAGTTGTTTTAAAACAGGGAAACCACTTTTTGAATGCTTTTTTCGTCCATGACAAGCCTTTTTTATTTTCTTTTTTCAGAAAAGGAAAGAAAGTCCTTATATATGGAAAAGTAAATGTTTATGGAAAAGAAAAATCTATTATCCAGCCTGAAATATTCACAGGCTTTGATAAAACAATACATGACAGAATTCTTCCTGTTTATTCTTTAAGAGGCGACAAAGAAGTAAAAACTACATCTCAGACTATAAATCATTTAAGAAGAGGTATCCATAAAATCCTTGAAAAATATGTATCTTACTACTCTGAATATCTTCCTGAGGAGATAAGGACAAGATACAAACTTCCAGATATACACACAGCCTTAAAAAACTTTCACTTTCCTCCTTATAAAGAGAATATAGACCTTTTAAATGATTTTGAAACAAGATATCAGCTGAGGCTTATTTTTGATGAACTTTTTATCCTTGAGCTTGCCCAGTCATACAGAAAGAAAAAACTTCAGCAAAATCCTGCTCCTGAGATAAAAACTCCTGAGGATTTTATACCAAATTTCGAAAAAGAACTTCCTTTTTTCTTAACAAATGCCCAAAAAAGAGCAATCAAGGATATTCTTGAAGATATATCAAAGCCTGTTCCTATGAACAGAATGGTTCAGGGAGATGTTGGAAGTGGTAAAACGATGGTTGCAATAGCTGCTTCCTATGCAGTTGCTCTAAACAAAAAACAGACAGCTGTAATGGCTCCTACAGAAATCTTAGCTCAGCAGCATTATAAAAACTTTAAAAATATCCTTGAAAAAAAAGGAGTAAATGTTGTTCTACTAACAGGAAGTTTGTCAGCAAAAGAAAAAAGAGAAGTTTACAGACAGATAGAAAGTGGAGAAGCTGATGTTGTTGTTGGAACCCATGCTCTTATTCAAGATGAGCTAAAGTTTAAAAACCTTGCCCTTGTTATAGTTGATGAGCAACACAGATTTGGCGTAGTCCAGAGAAAAGCTTTAATAGAAAAATCCCATAAAGTCCCCCATGTCCTTGTTATGACAGCAACGCCAATTCCAAGAACACTAACTCTTGCAATATTTGGTGATTTAGATGTTTCTATCATAGATGAACTTCCAGCAGGAAGAAAACCTGTTAAAACTATTCTTCTTTTTGATGATGAAAGGGAAGGAATGTATAAAAAAATCAGACAGGAGCTTGAAAAAGGAAGACAGGTTTTTGTTGTTTATCCGTTAATAGAAGAGTCTGAAAAGATTGATTTAAAGTCTGCAGAGGAAGGTTTTAAACAGTGGCAGGAGGCTTTTCCTGACAAAAAAGTTGTTCTTCTTCATGGAAAAATGTCTCAGGAAGAGAAAGACAGAATAATGAATGATTTTAAGGAAAAAAAAGCTGATATTCTTGTCTCAACAACAGTTATAGAAGTTGGAGTAGATGTTCCAAATGCTTCTGTTATGGTAATAGAAGAGGCTCACAGATTTGGACTTTCACAGATACACCAGCTAAGGGGAAGGGTAGGAAGAGGTCAATATGAAGGATTTTGCTTTCTTGTTGTGCCTGCAAAACTTAAGAAAAAGCAGGAAGACAATGAAGCAGAAAAAAGAAGAATCCAGACCATTGAGAGATTGAAAATCCTTGTTAGAACAAACAACGGTTTTGAAATAGCAGAGGAAGATCTTAAGATAAGAGGAAGTGGTGATATTATCGGAACTGCCCAGTCCGGAAGGTTTAATCTTCAGATAGCAGACCTTGAAAGACCTAAAGACAGGGTTATCCTTGAGTATGCAAAAAAAGAAGCTGATGAGCTTATAGAAAAAGACCCAGAGCTGAAAAATTATCCTCTTTTAAAAGAAATGATTTTTGACAAATACGCTCATAAACTTGATTTAGTTAATATAGCTTAAAGCCTGCTGACAAAAAATCTAATCTTAATACTCTCAAAAATTTTTTTAAATCAAATCTAGCCCGTTAAGTTTTAAGAGAAAAATGTTTTTAACATGAAAATTTTTTCAAAAGATTTATATCGATTTTTTGAAATAATCAAGCTGCGTCGCAATACCCTCAAGAGAGCGGATAAGAGCAAGAGCCTGTATTTAATATGTTTAGCGAGCATTTTGCAAATGCAATTAATTTGCAATAATCCTTTTCATCTCCTTCTAAAGCTTGATGTTCAAGCATTTCCCGATTTTCGATATGCATCAAA
>JAADDV010000153.1 GCA_013153795.1 Aquificota bacterium
ACAGCAGTTTTCCACTTTTCTTTTTTATACTCTTCAAGTTCTTTTGCCAGTGTTTCATACTTTTCTTTTTCTTTTGATAATGTTTCTTTTATAGAAAGAAGCTCTTGATGTTCTTTTTCATATCTAGTTTTGTATTCTTCTAAAGCTTCTATAGCTTTGTTTAGCTCTAACGAGGCTTCACTTAAGTAATGTTTTGCATCTTCCAAGATTTCTTTATCAAAGCCAAGTTTCTCAGCAATATAAAATGCCATACTTTGTCCTACTGAGTGGTAATGGATTGTGTATGTAGGGGATAATGTTTTTTTATCAAAACCAACAGAAGCAACTTCAAAATAATCATCTGATAAAGCAAACATCTTGATCTGTCTAAAATGAGTTGTGGCAATAACATAAGCCTGTTTTTCCTTTAGTTTTTTTAAGATGCCTATTCCTATCGCTGCTCCTTCGTCTGGGTCTGTTCCAGGAATAAGCTCGTCTAGTAGAACAAGACTATTATTTGATACATGGTTTAAAATCTCTTTTATATTCTCTATATGAGCTGAATATGTAGACAGGTTTTCCTCAATACTCTGCATATCTCCAATATCAACAAAAATGCCATCAAAAACAGGAATTTTGCTTTCTTCTGAAACAGGTATTGGAATTCCAGACTGAAACATAAAAGATAAAAGACCTGCTGTTTTTAAGAATACTGTTTTTCCTCCAGTATTCGGACCAGTAATAACAAGGCCTTTTTTATCTTTATTTAGTCTTATGTCCAGTGGCTTAAACTGTTTATTTCCTAGTAAAAACAGAGGATGTTTTGCCTGAATAAGCTCCAAATCTTCTGATATTTCTGGAAAAGTGCAGTTATAATCCTTGGCAAACTTTGCTTTTGTATATAGATAATCAAAATATATAATAGCGTTAAAGGTTTTTCTAAGCTGGAGAACTTTTTTTCTGAGAATATCTGTTAAAAATTTTAGAATTTTTCTTATTTCTATATGCTCTCTGATTTTCAAATCTGAAAGTTTATTATTCAGCTCAACAACATTTACAGGTTCAAGGTATATAGTCTGACCGGAGGCAGACCTGTCATGGATTATTCCTTTTAGTTTTGAGCTAAAATTTTGTTTTACAGGTATTACATATCTTCCTTTTCTTACTGTTACAATTTTTTCCTGTATAACATCACTGTATTTAAAGCTGTTTACCATATTTTCAAGAATATCTATTATCTTATGCTCTACTTCCTTTATACTTTCTCTTATATGTCTTAAATCTCTACTTGCAGAATCTTTTACCATTCCAGATTGGTCTATACTGTCGTTTATAATCTTTTCTGTTTCCCTTGATGAGTATAAATCTTTATAAAGAGGCTGAAGAAACTCTTTTTCTTTTATCTCTTCTGTTAAAAAGTTTTTTATCTGTCTGGATACTAAAAGGATAGAGCTGATATTTAAAAGGTCTAATGGGGATAAAACACTTTCTTCAATAGCTAAAAGATTTAAAGCTTCTGTTATATCAGGGTATTCATTTAAAGGAAAATAACCTTCTTTTAATACAATCTGTAAAAACTGGTCTGTTTCTTTTTTTAGCTTTTGGACTTTTTCTATATCAGAAGATGGCCTTGTTTTTAAAATAAGTTCTTTTGTTTTTTCATTTGGAGTGTATTTTGTTAGTTTTTCTAATAGTTTGTCATACTCTAAAAGCTGAAGATATTTTTCTTTAAAAGAATCTTGCTTTTTCTTTTCTTTAATCAATGTAAATAAAAATCCCTCCTTTTTGTTTTACAGGAAAATTATAGCAGGATAGGATTTTGTCAATAATAAAAGAAAATGCCTGCTTATAAGCAGGCATAAAAACTTAACATTTATGTTCCATGTTCCCAGCTTGAAAGATATTTTTCTTGTTCAGGAGTAAGTTTATCTATTTGAATATTTAGAGCATTTAGTTTTAATTTAGCTACTTCAAAATCAAGTTCATCAGGGACTTTATAAACTTTAGGCTCAAGTTTATCATGATTCTTTACAAGATATTCTGCAGATAAAGCTTGATTTGCAAAAGACATATCCATAACAGCTGCTGGATGTCCTTCTGCGGCTGCTAAGTTTACAAGCCTTCCTTCTGCAAGAATATAAATTTTTCTACCATCTGGTAATGTATACTCATCAACATACTCTCTTATTCTTCTTTTTGAAACAGCCATTTCTTCTAAAGCTTTTATATTTATTTCAACATCAAAATGTCCTGCATTTGAAACAATACATCCATCTTTCATTACTTCAAAATGATGTTTATCTACAACATTTATATTTCCTGTTACTGTAACAATAAAATCAGCAATTTTTGCAGCTTCTTTCATTGGCATAACTCTATATCCATCCATTCTTGCTTCCAAAGCTTTTAAAGGGTCTACTTCAGTTACTACAACCTCAGCACCCATTCCTTTAGCTCTCATTGCTACACCTTTTCCACACCAACCATATCCAGCTACAACAAACACAGAACCAGCAAGAAGCCTGTTGGTAGCTCTAAGAATACCATCTATTGTTGATTGTCCTGTTCCATATCTATTATCAAAAAGATGTTTTGTATATGCATCATTAACAGCTATTATAGGAAACTTTAAAACACCTTCTTTTTCCATAGCTTTAAAACGTATAACTCCTGTTGTTGTTTCCTCTGTTCCTCCTAAAACATTTGAGATTAAGTCCTGTCTTTCTTTGTGAAGAGTAGATATAAGGTCTCCTCCATCATCCATAACAATATTTGGTTTTTTGTCTAAAACAGCATAAAGATGTTTATAGTAAGTTTCTCTGTCCTCTCCATGAATGGCAAAGGTTGGAATACCATATTCTTTTACTAAAGCTGCTGCAACATCATCTTGAGTGGATAATGGATTTGAAGCTGTTAAATATACTTCAGCTCCTCCTTTTTTTAAAGTAATCATAAGATTAGCAGTTTCTGTTGTTACATGAAGACATGCAGCAATACGAATATTTTTTAAAGGCTTTTCTTTCTCAAATCTTTCTCTTATTTGTCTTAAAACAGGCATATCTCTTTCTGCCCATTCTATTCTGAGCTTTCCTTTTTCAGCTAAAGATAAATCTTTTACATCATATTCCATATAAAACCTCCTAATACTAAAATTGTTAAAAATTTTTTCAATTATAACACTTATATTTTTTCTAAAAGTTTTTGCTATTATTTGACTTAAAAATTTTTTTGTTTCAATCTTATTTACGAAAATTTAAGACATTAAAATTTTATTGGAGGGTGTGATGAATATTGCTGTCATATCTTTTGACCAAGATTTTATTAATCAGATTAAAAGAGAATTTCCTAATGAGAAAATTAGAGGCTATATAGACAGTTTGAGTATGCTTAAAGAGTTGTCTGAGTTTAATCCTGATATTATTATCTATGATGCTTCTTCAGGAGAATTTGCAATTGACGATTTAAAGTTTCTTTTAACAAGAGAAAAAGTAGAAAAGAAAAAATTTAGAATTTTACTTTCAAAAGAGCAACCTGTTGATATTGATAGTTTTCCAGAAGTTGAAGACATTATTTATTATACAAAAGAGACAGATATACCAAAACTTGTATCTGATATACGTGCTGAGTTAGGAGATGATTCTAGGTCTTTGGAAGCTGATTTAGGAGAGAGTGTCCTTTCTCCAGATGCTATGGAAAGTTTTTTAGAGCCAACAGTTTTTGAGGAAACTATACATGAAACAAAAGAAAATCCTGTTGAACATTTAGGAGAGTTTTCTATTTCTGAAGAAGAAGAAAAAGAAATAAAAGAAAGTTTAGAATTTTTAGAAGAGCATAAACCTGAAACAGAAACAAAAAAAGAGGAAGTATTAGACAACTTCTTATCTTTTTCGGAAGAAGTCTCTCAAGAAAAATCTAGTATTTCAAATGAAAATCTTTCTATAAAAGGCTTTTCAGAAGAAAATAAAAAAATATCCTCTTCTTTCCAGAAAGTTAGAATAGAATTTGATATATCTGTTGATGACATTAAAGATATTATTGTTGAAAAAGCAGCCCAAGAACTAGCAAAAGATATTTTAAAGTCTTCAGAAATGGAAGAACTTGTAAATAGTGTTCAAAAAGATTTTATAGAAAAAGTAGAAGAAGAGTTAGAAAATATAAAATCTGAACTAAAAGCTGAGTTAAAAGAAAAATTAATGAAATCTATAGAAACAGAATTAAAAGATTCTTTAGTAGAAAGTATAAAGGAGGATGTAGCTCAACTTACATCTCAGATAGTAAAAGAAAGACTTCAACAGCTTTTTGGTGGAAAATAGTGTTTTATTAAAAATCAAAATTATATAATGTTTACTAAAAGTATTTGGAGGGGGCAGATAATCTATGTGTGGAATTATTGGATATATAGGAAAAAGAAATGCTGTTCCAGTTCTTTTATATGGTCTTCAAAGGCTTGAATATAGAGGATATGACTCAGCAGGAATAGCTGTTGTTGACAATGAAAATGGAAAAATTCTTATAGAAAAGCAAGTAGGAAAAATAAAAGACCTTCAGGAACACCTCTGGGGAAGAAATATAAATGGTCATTTAGGTTTAGGGCATACCCGCTGGGCAACCCATGGTAGCCCAACAGTTGAAAATGCCCATCCACACATAAGTCAAGGTGGAAAGTTTGCCATTGTTCATAATGGGATTATTGAAAACTATATGGAACTAAAAAAATATCTTCAGGAAAAAGGTTATAAGTTTAAATCAGAAACAGATACAGAAGTGATAGCTCATCTTTTAGAGGATGAATATAACGGAAATCTTTTAGATACAGCACTAAAGGTTGCCAAAAAACTGGAAGGAGCATATGCAGTAGGAATTATTTCAACTGAAGAACCAGACAAAATTATTGCTATCAAAAAAGGAAGCCCTCTTATTATAGGTCTAGGAAAAGAGGAAAACTTTATAGCTTCAGATATTCCTGCTGTTTTAGAGTATACAAAGGATTTTATTGTCCTTGAAGATGGAGAAGTAGCTCTTATAACAGAAGATAATGTTGAAGTTTACAATCTAGAAGGGCAAAAAGTCCAAAAAAAGCCTCTTCATGTAACGTGGGACGTTTCTGTTGCTGAAAAAGGTGGATACAAACACTTTATGCAGAAAGAGATTCACGAACAGCCAAGGACAATAGGAGATACACTGGCAGGATTTTCTTCCTCTAAAAATGAAGAGCTTTTTGATATGTTAAAGGATATAAACAGGCTTTATATAATTGCCTGTGGAACATCTTTTCATGCAGGGCTTGTAGGAAAGTTCTGGATTGAAAAATTTGCAAGAATACCAGTAGAAGTGGACTACGCTTCTGAATATAGATACAGAGACAGAATAATAGATGAAAAAACTGCAGTCCTTGGAATAAGCCAATCAGGAGAAACAGCAGACACAAGATTTGCTCTTTTAGATGCAAAAAAAGAAGGTGCAAAAACAATTGGTCTTGTGAATGTTGTAGGAAGCTCTCTTTCAAGGGAAAGTGATTATGTTCTTTATACATACTGCGGACCAGAAATAGGTGTTGCAGCAACAAAAACATTTACAGCCCAGCTTGTAACACTTCTTTTATTTGCTTTAGAAGCAGGTTTAAAAAGAGAAACAATATCAAAAGAAGAGTATGACAAAATCCATGAAGCTCTTCTTCATATCCCTTCAAAAGTTGAGGAAATATTAAAAAAAGATGATGAAATCAAAGATATTGCATACAAATATATGAATGCAACAGATTTTCTTTTCTTAGGAAGAAATATAAACTATCCAATTGCTTTAGAAGGAGCTTTAAAGTTAAAAGAAATATCTTATATTCATGCAGAAGGATATCCAGCAGGAGAAATGAAACACGGTCCCATTGCTTTAATAGATGAGAAACTTCCTGTTGTCTCTGTGATTCCTAAAGACAGATTTTATGAGAAAATGTTTTCAAATGTCCAAGAAGTGAAAGCAAGAAAAGGAAAAGTTATATCTGTTGCAACACAAGACGATGAAAAAATAAAAGAATTATCAGAAGATGTTATCTATATTCCACAAACAGAAGACATTCTTTATCCAATTTTAACGGTAATTCCTCTACAAATGCTTTCTTATCATATAGCAACTCTTCTAGGAAAAGATGTAGACCAGCCTCGAAATCTTGCAAAAACAGTTACTGTAGAATAGGGAAATAGTTCCCTATTCCTTTTATTCTTTTTAAAATTTATTTAAAATTTTGAAAAAGACCTATAGCTGTAGCAAGGTATATAAGTGCATAAACAACAGCTTGTTTGATTTATTTCTAAAAGAGGTTTTTCTTTATTTTGATATTTAAAATTTCTCTATATGCTGTTATATATTACTAGCTCTATTTCTTTTTTGTCTGTTGTATTTTTACAGAGATATCTATCCTAATCTCTACTAAATATATAAGGCACTTTTTAACATAGTTTTGCAAAAGGCTTAATAAAATCTTAATTTTTGCTCTCTTTACTTTCTTGATTTTTAACTTAAGTAAATCTCATGTTTGAAGTTTCCTTATGTTTATATATTTGACAACTTTTTATTGATTTTTTTCCTATTGAGGAATTTATCGTTTAATTTTAGGATATTCTTCTTAAAACTTATACTATGGAGTATTAAATGGAAGACATTTTACAGGGACTAAATGAAGAACAAAAGCAGGCTGTGACGTATTTTTCTTCGCCGCTGCTTGTTTTAGCAGGAGCAGGCTCAGGAAAAACAAGAGTTATTACCCATAAAATAATGTTTCTTGTCAATAATCTTGGTATTCCCTCAAACAGGATTTTAGCTATTACTTTTACAAACAAAGCAGCTCAAGAGATGAAAGAAAGGGTTCAGCAGGCTTTAGGAATAGAAGAAGAGCCTCAGTGGATTTCAACGTTTCATAGTCTTTCAGCAAAAATTCTTAGAATAGAAGCAGAGCATTTAGGATACAACCGGGATTTTATTATCTACGATGAAGAAGACAGTAAAAAAGTAATAAAAGATGTTATAAAAGAGCTTGAGCTTTCTGAGGATATATACAAACTTGAAAGGGTAAAAAATATTATCTCCCAGATAAAACAGTATCTAGATGATTCTATCCTTGATTTTTATGCAATGACAATGCCTCATCTTCCAAAAATTTTAGAAAAATATGAAGAGCATCTAGTCCTGAGCAATGCAATGGATTTTGATGACCTTCTTTTAAATGTTGTAAAGCTTTTTAGAGAAAATCCGGATGTTTTAGAAAAATGGCAAAATAAATTTGATTATATTCTTGTAGATGAGTATCAGGATACAAATAAAATCCAGCATGAGATTTTAAAACTTCTGGTAGGAGATAGAGACTGTATAACAGTTGTAGGAGACCCTCAACAGTGTATCTATACATGGAGAGGAGCAAATCCAGAAAATATCTTAGATTTTGAAAATGACTTCCCAAACACAAAAATCATAAAACTTGAAAGAAACTACCGCTCTACAGAAACGATTCTTGATACAGCAAACAAAATTATTTCTGGAGCAAAAGGAAGATGGAAAGAAAAAGTCTTAAAACTATGGACAGATAAGGGAAAAGGAGAAAAACCTGTTTTAGTTGCACTGGATACAGAAAAACAGGAAGCAAACTTTATAGCAAAACAGATAAAAAAACTTTTAGAAGAAGGCTACAGATACTCAGACTTCGCAATTTTAATAAGAATGTCCTACCTGTCTAGAAATCTTGAAGAATACTTGATGAAATATAGTATCCCCTACCAAATAGTAGGAGGTCTAAAGTTTTTTGAAAGGGCTGAAGTAAAGGATATACTTGCTTATCTTAGATTTGCTTTTCAACCTAAAGATACCCAGGCTTTTAAAAGAATAATAAACCTTCCATCAAGGGGAATAGGAGAAAAAACTATCCAGAAAATAGCTTCTTTTAAAGAAACTGACTGGCTTCAGGCTGTAAAAGATGCCTATGAAAGTATGTCTCCAAAAATAAAAATAAGACTTCAGGAGTTTATAGAAATTATAGAAACCGTCAGAAGATACGGAAATGAAAAACCATCAGAAATGGCAAAATATGTTTTTGATGCTATTAAATATGAGGAATACCTTGCTTCAAAATATCCAAAAGACTGGGAAGACAGACTTGCAAACATAAATGAGCTTTTTAATGCCTTAAAAGAAATAGAAAGGTCAGGGAAAACATTTTTAGAGTTTTTAGAAGAGACTTCTTTAGCTCAGGCACAGGATACAATAGAAGAAAGCAACAGCGTAAAAGTTATGACTGTCCATGCATCTAAAGGTTTAGAATTTCCAGTTGTTTTTATTGCAGGAGTAGAAGATGGTATATTTCCATCAGGTCGCTCTTTTGAGGATATGGAGCAGATGGAGGAAGAAAGAAGACTTTTTTATGTAGCTGTTACAAGAGCAAAGGAAAAACTGTTTTTAACTATGGCAAAACTCCGCTCTTCATATTCAGGACACTACAATGAAACAAAACCTTCAAGATTTTTAAAAGATATAAAGGAAAATCTAAAACTTTTAACAACAAAGAAAAAACAGACAGTTTCATCTAAAACATCTAAAACAGCCTCTACAATACTTAAAACTCCTTTATCATCACAGACCTCAAATAGCTTTTTTACAGGACAGCTTGTAAAACATGATGTTTTTGGAAAAGGAGTTATAAAACAGATAACAGGAAATAAAGCAAAAGTGATATTTGAAAATGTAGGAGAAAAAACTATTCTTCTTGATTTTCTGAAGAAGGCTTAAGCCTTCTTTCTTTAAAGAAATCTTTTAAAATCTGAGAGCATTTTTCACACTCAACATAAGAAAAATCAATCTTAAAAGGAAGTTTTTTATTAGAAAAAAGAGTATACTGGCTTACCACAGCCCCTCCCTTTTCATCTTTTGCCCCAAATACAACCTTTCTTATCCTCGACTGCATTATAGCCCCAGCACACATAACACAAGGCTCAACAGTAACGTATATCACACAATCATCTAAACGCCAGTTTCCTACACTCTTGCAAGCTTCTTCTATTGCAACAATCTCTGCATGGTATAAAGCATTTTTTTTCTCTATTCTCTTGTTGTGTCCTCTTCCTATGATTTTTCCATCTTTTACAACAACTGCCCCGATAGGAACTTCCCCTTTTTTATAAGCTTTGAGAGCTTCTTTATAAGCTTCTTCTAAAAAAATTTTTTCACTCATTTGTTGTTTTATTTGCTGTATATTAATTCTGCATTCAGTTAAAATTTGCCTTATATTTTTAATAAGAAATTTCGTGATAATATCAAGGAGGTATATATCATGTCTGATAGAAGAGAAAAAGTAGATGTAGAAGAGCTTATGAAAGAAATAGAAAGATTAAAAAAAGAACTTGAAGAGCTTAAGAGAAAAACAAAGGAAGAATCTGATGAAAAAATGATAGGAAAAGAAACAGTAGTAGAGATTTTAGATGAAACAGAGAATATAATAAAGAAAGTTTTTTCTGTAATTGAGGGTGCTATAATAGGAGCTATTGAAGGCGCAAAGAAAAATTTAAAAGAAAAAGATGAAGAGAGGTAAAAAGAATGGATGAACAACTTCAAGAAAGCCCAATTCCTTTTGCTGAATTATTAAAAGATATAGAAGTGAAAGATAAATCAACTGCATATGTGCTTATAGAGGCAAATCCTTCTGAAATTCCTTATATAATGGAAAAACTTTCTCAAATAAAAAATGTAAAATCGGCTGATGTTGTTACAGGTATATATGACATAATTGTTTTTCTTGAAGGAGAAGACCAAAATGAAATAGGTAGAGTTGTTATTAGAGATATAAACTCTATCAGAGGTGTTTTAAAAGCTACAACCTGTATGGTTGTAAAAATCTAAAAAAGCCGCTTAAAGCGGCTTTCCTATGATAAAAACTAGATAAAAACTAATTGAAAATATATCAGATATATCCTATATTATTTTCCACTAAAATAAAACAGTGTTTGATTTTAGGAGGCTGGACTGTGTCAGTAGCAGAAAAAACAGATATTGTAGAAAAAATCAATAAACTTAGAAAAGAGAAAAATGCTGTTATCCTAGCCCATTACTACCAGAGAGGAGAAATACAGGATATAGCCGATGTTGTTGGAGATTCTTTAGAACTTGCAAGAAAAGCCCAGGAAACAGACGCAGATATTATAGTGTTTGCCGGCGTTAAGTTTATGGCAGAAACAGCTAAAATCCTTAATCCTGAAAAAAAAGTCCTCCACCCAAACCCTGAAAGTGGTTGCCCAATGGCAGATATGGCGACATATGAAGGAGTTAAAAAACTAAAAGAAGAACATCCTGATGCTGTTGTTGTTGCTTATGTTAACACAAATGCTGATGTTAAAACCCTTGCTGATGTTATCGTTACATCAAGAAATGCTGTAAAAGTAGTGAAAAAACTTGATGCAAAAAAGATTATTTTTATACCAGACCAGTTTTTAGGTTCTTTTATAGCTCAACAAGTGCCAGAAAAGGAGTTTATCCTCTGGAAAGGTTTTTGCCCACCTCACTTTAACTTAACCCCAGACCAGCTTCTAGCCCTAAAGGAAAAATATCCAGATGCAAAAATAGCTGTTCATCCAGAGTGTAATACAGAAACAGTAAAAATTGCAGATTTTGTAGGAAGTACATCTCAGATTATAGAGTATGCAACAACATGTGATACAGACAATGTTATTATTGGAACAGAAGTTGGGTTAAAACACTGGCTTGAAAAAATAAATCCAAATAAAAACTATATATTCCCTGTAAATGCTGATTACTGTGGAACAGTTCATTGCTGTGATATGAAAAAAAATACCCTTGAAAAAATAGCAGATGTTTTAGAAAATGAAACAAATGAGGTGATTTTACCTTCAGATATAATAGAAAAAGCAAGGAAACCTTTAGATAGAATGCTCGAGATTTTATAAGTTTACAACGTTTCTTTTTTCTCCTTTAAGAAAAGCTTTTATATTTTCTATTATTTCTTCAATAAGTTTTTCTCGAGCTTCTTTACTAGTCCAGGCAATATGAGGAGTAATTAGAAGTTTTTCTTTATTTTTGATTTTTAACAAAGGATTGTCTGGCTCTATTGGTTCTTTTTCTAAAACATCAAGTCCAGCTCCATATATTAAACCTTCATCTAAAGCTTTAGCTAAATCTTTTTCATTTACAATACCTCCCCTTCCTAAGTTTAAAAGAATACTTGAAGGTTTCATCAATCTTAGTTTTTCATATGTAATAAGATTTTTTGTTTTTTCAGTCAAAGGAGCATGAATAGAAACTACATCACTTATTTTTAAAAGATTTTCTAAATCTAAAGCTGGATATGGCTCTTCTCTCTTTACTCCAGAGGTAGAATAATAAATTACATGAGCTCCAAAAGCTGTAGCTATCTTGGCTACCTCTTTTCCTATCGTCCCTAGTCCTATAATGCCCCAAACTTTATTTTTAAGCTCCCAAAAAGGTCTTCCTATATAAGTAAAAATATCATTTTTTGAATAATTCCCATTTTTTACATACTCATCGTAATGTTTTAAGTTTTCTAATAGATAAAAAAGCATCCCAAAAGTATGTTGAGCAACACTATAAGTAGAATAACCAGCTACATTAGTAACAATTATCCCTTTTTCTTTAGCATATTGTAAATCTACGTTATTTGTTCCTGTTGCTGCAACACATATAAGTTTTAAAGATTTACTTTTTTCGATAGTTTTTTTATCTAAAACTACTTTATTTGTTATAACAATATCAGCATTTTGTATTCTTTTTACTCTTTCTTCTGGTTTTGTTATTGGATAAGCTATAAAATCCCCCAGTTTTTCCAAAGCTGAAAGGTCTATATCCTCCCCTATAGTTTTTGTATCTAAAAAAACGATTTTAGGTTTTTTTTCAAAAAATTTTTTAATTTGCATTAAAAAGCACTTCCTTTCCGATACATATCTTCAAGTAGAGCAATCTCCATTTTATTTTTCAAACTTTTTAGAGAGTTTACAAAAAATCTTTCAGCCTGTCTTTGAATTTCGTTTAAATCTCCTTGGAAAACAATCTTTCCTGTTTCTTTAAAAATAGTCATTACATAAATATCTCTTCCTCTGTCATATTCTAATATAACTTTAATCCCTTTGTCACTTGAAAATTCTTCAATTACTTCTCTATTCATGGCTACCCACCTCTCCATATAATTTATTTAAAATTTGTATTAAATTTTCTAAATCTTTTTGGGAGTGTTTGTAAGACAGCGTAATTCTGAGTCTTGCTGTTCCTTCTGGAACAGTAGGAGGTCTTATTGCTTGTATAAATATATTATTTTCTAAAAGTTTATCTCTAAAATATAAAGCTTTTTTATCCTCTTTTAAAACAAGGGATAAAATAGGAGTTCCATAAAAATTTATGTTATAGCCTATTTCTTTTAGTTTTGAAGAAAGAAACTTTGCTTTTTCTAATACAC
>JAADDV010000058.1 GCA_013153795.1 Aquificota bacterium
TAAAGTAATGAATGAGATTTTTAAACATTTAAATATTTTAGATGAAAAAGCTTCTTATTTTCTTGAAAGAACAAAAATAATACAAGGGAATATAGCTAATGCAGATACACCTTTTTATAAACCTAAAGACCTTCTTTTTGAAAAAGAATTAAATAAACAAATAAAATTAAAAAAAACTCATCCTAAACATATACAGCCAGAAGAGAATGATAAAAAATTTAAAATTATAGAGTTAAATGATGTATCAGGATATGATGAAAATAAAGTTAATCTTGATAAGGAATTAGCAAAATTAGCAGAAACCTCGATTATGTATAAAACCCTTTTAGAAACCATAAAGAAAGAAATGGCAAAAATGAAATATGCAATAAATGGGAGGTAAAAACTATACATTTCTTTAGTATTGAAATTTTTAATTATTTAAATAACAAACTTTCCCTTTAACATAGATTTTAATTTTTAAAAATATTTTTAGTAAAACTATTTTTATATTTATTTACTAAAAGTACCTTTTATTATTTTACTTAAAAAAGAAATAAAATCTTTAGCTATGGTCATTCTTGGAAGTCTGTGAAAATCCATTTCAGGAGAAACAATGCCTTTTTCCACAGTATAAGCCGTATCAAAAATTTCTGAGGTTATTTTTACCAGCAACTCATCATAATGTCCAAATGGATAAGCAAAATGCCTTATTTTTTCTCCTATCATTTCCTCAAGGTCTTTCTTAGACCTTATAAGCTCCTCTCTAAGTCTTTTTTCTCTATGCTCCTGTGTTTCAAACTCTAAAAAAGAATCAAATCTACTGTAGAGCTCTTTTTTTAATTCTTCTTTCCAGTTTTTCTGTTTAAAAAAGCAGTCTTCTATACTGTTTATAAAATCCTTAACTTTTTCTTTTAAAAAACCTCTTCTAACAGCTAAATTGTTCCTATCTGGAAATAAAGGATACCCAATTTTAGGCTCTTCCATCTGGGAAAAATCATCAGACTTTCCATATGCATAAATATTACTCCAGTGTCCATTCTTACCATCATAAAAATCTACGATAGTATCCTCATGAAAAACTTTTGCATGAATTTCTGCATGACCACCAATTTCAAAGACATCTTTCATCTTATTAAGCTCTTCTATAGTTAGAAAATCATCAGATTTTCCTTCCTTTAAAAAAGTATAGTTTGCTCCGTAAAAATCTTGAGGTTTGATAAGCTCACGTTTTGAGACTTTCCCACTCCAGTAATCTTCAAGGGTATGTCTAACAGTTTCTTCTTTATTTATTCTTGAAGTTATAGGGAAAATTGTTGCTTTTAGACCATATTTTTTTAAAATAGGATAGGCATAAACAAAATTATCTACATATCCATCGTCAAAAGTAATAACAACAGAAGGTTTATCTGGCGTTTTTCCAGTGGAAATATACTCGTAAACATCATCAAGGGTTATAACGTTAAAAAATTGCTTTATAAGTTTCATTTCCCAATCAAAAGTAGAAACAGCAACATCAAATCCCCATCTTGGAAGGATTTTGTGATAAAGAAGAATAAAAATGTTATTTTTCATCTTACTATTTCTTCAAAAAGTTTTATATATTTATCAGCTGTCTTTTCTATAGAATAGTTTTGAGCAGTTTTTACTGCATTTTCAGAGATTTTAATATATTCATTTAAGGGTATATTTGCTATATACTTCATCTTATCTTTTAAACCTAAAAAATCTCCTACAGGAACAGAAAAGCCATTATATCCATCTTTTAAATACTCATCTATTCCTCCAGCTAACGTAGATAGAACTACTTTTCCTGTTGCCATAGCTTGAAGAAGTGCTCCTGCTATTCCTTCAAGATAAGATGACAAAACAAAAAAATCAGAAGCATTTAAGAGCTCCGGAATATCTTTTCTAAAACCAAGTCCAAATATCCTATCTTCTGCTGAAAATTTTTTAGCTATTTCAGGAACATGTTTATCTGTGTCTATACCAACTAAAATGAGAACAGCATTAGGTATATTTGTCTCTGCAAAAGCTTCTATCAGTTTGTCTTGACCCTTTACTGAAGGATTCCAGTTTGCGACGTTTATAAAGATTTTTTTGTCCAGAGGCAGATTTAGTTTTTTTCTTAAAAACTCCTTTTTCTCTGGCTCAGGTTTAAACCGTGATAAATCTATACCACTTTCAATAGTAACAAGTTTTTCAGGGAAAAAGTTTTTTTCTTTTAAAAATTTTTCAACATTTTTTGAAACAACAACTATCTTATCTGCTGCTGAGTATTTTAGATACTTAGAGATAAAAGATGGAAGCCTTCCTGAACGTTTTACATTTATTATTTTAGGATTTGTTTTTAGAAAAACTTTAGCAACCCTTACATAATCAAAAGCATGAGGGGAGTTTGCTATAACAATATCAAACTTTCCTTTATCTATAATCTCTATAAGTCTTTTATAATTTTGCCATTTATATCTAGCTATTTTTTCGGCATTTTCAAAATAGTGTATAGGAATATCATATGGCTTTAGCTTTTCTACCATTTCCTGATATTGAAAGGACAAAGCTATATGAACATCTACTCCCTTTTTTTTAAGCTCCCTTGTTGTTAGATAAACCTGCTCTTTCGTCCCGCCCCATCCAGTGCCATCAACAACTTGAAGAATTTTCAAATTTTAGCTCCTTTTTATGTTGCATAGGAAGGTATGTCCTTTTTCTTTTTTCCTTTTTTCTTTTTTTTCTTAGGGAAAATAATGTTTGAAATTTGAGGAGCATATTGAGCTAATATAATACCTATAAATGCCATAATAAGGACATAAATTCCTATAAATGGGATAAATTGAGGATGAGCAAATTTGGACATAACAACAGAGAACTCACCTCTATTTATAATAGTCAGACCTGTCTCGAAAGCTTTTTTCTTAGAAAGTCCATAAATAAGACCACCGATATAACCTGTTAAAAACTTTCCTACTATAGAAAGTATAACAACAACAATAAGAGCAATTAAAATCTTTTTATCAAAATCTCCAGAAAACTGTATCCCAGCACCAAATAAGAAGAAGAAAATTGCGACAGCTAAATCTCTAATTGAAAACATTACTTTCTCAATTTCATGAGCTTTTCCGCTTTCTGATACTATCATTCCCATAAGAAAAGCACCAAGAGCTTCTGATAAACCTATATACTGAGTAAATCCAGCAAAGAAAATAAGGCCACCAAGGGAAAACAAAGTAAATATTTCTTCTTCTATAAATGCATCAACAAACATAGCTATATGATTTTTAAATAAAATAGCTACACTTACAGAAAAGATAAAAACAGCAGCTACTTTTACAAGAATAAGAAAGATGTTTATAAGATTAAGCTCTCCACCTGATGAAAAGGCAGCAAGCACAGCAAGAAGAATAGGAGCTATAATATCCTCAAAAACCATTAAACCAAGAATAAGCTCTGTTTCTGGATTTGCTATTCTGTGGTTGTCAACAATTATTTTTGTTGTTATTGCAGATGAGGAAGCATAGGCAACACCACCTGTTAAAAGAGAAGTAAAAAGGTCAAATCCCATTAAATACATAGCTAAAGAAACTATTCCAAATCCAAATAGAAAATCTATAAGACCTACACTCCATATTTTTTTTGCAGTTTTTATAGCTCTATCTATATTAAATTCAAGGCCAAGATAGAAAAATAAAAGGACAATACCTATTTCACTAAAAATTTCTATAGCTTCTGTCTCATGGATAAATTTTCCTAAAAATATTCCAAATAGGATATAGAAAAATATAGAAGGAAATCGAAGTAATTTTCCTAAATATCCTGCTGCAAAAAGAGCAAGATTTAAAAAGCCAAAAAGGAGTAAAAAGGATATATGATGTTCATTATCCATTTATTTCAAACTCCTTAATGAAGTTTTCTACCTGCTCTCTAGTTCCAACAATAACAACAGTATCACCAGCTTCTATTTTTACATCTGGACTTGGATTTACAATAGTTTTTTGCCCAGGCTTCATTATTGCTATAACTGTTACTCCTGTTTTTAATCTTATTTGGGCTTCTTTAATAGTTTTTCCAGCTAAAGGAGAATTAGGAGGAACTTTTAGCCATTCTATAGCAAGATTTTCTAAAAGTAACTCTTTTTCTCTTTCTTGTTCTGGTCTAAAATATGCACCCATTAAAACAGACCCAAGTTGATTAGCTTCTTCTTCAGTCATAACAACATCACAAGCAGGTTCATCAAAATCATCTGGTTCAAAAACAAACATTTCTCTTTTTCCTGTTACATGAACTATAACTGTTATTTTGTCACCACTTGCAGTAATAATAGAAAATTTTCTTCCAATTCCTGGTAAATCACTTTCTTTAAATTCCATGGCAGAACACCTCTAAATTTATTGATATTGAGGTTGCTTAATCTTTTTAAAAAGATTTAAAGCATTCCTATCTGTTATTTTTTCCAATTCTTCTTTAGGAAGATTTAAAAGATGTGCTACATATTCAAGAGTATAAAAGATATGACTTGGCTTATTAGGTTTCCCTCGTTTTTTCTGGGGTGATAAAAATGGACTATCTGTTTCAAGAAGAAGTCTGTCTAACGGGACTTTCTTTAAAACTTCTCTTAGATTTTCAGCTTTTGGATATGTAACATTTCCTGCAAAGGAAATATAAAACCCCATATCCACACAAGCTTCCATCATAGGAATATCTCCACCAAAACAGTGAAGAATTCCAGAGGCAGGGTAAGGAGCATATTTCTCAAGAATTTTTACTGTATCTTCATTTGCACTTCTAGAATGGACTATAAGAGGAAGATTTAGCTCTTTAGCAAGTTGAATCTGCTTTTCAAAAAACTCTTTTTGAATTTCTTTTGGAGTTATATCCCTGTAGTAGTCCAAACCACACTCACCTATAGCTACAACCTTTTCATTTTCTAAAGCAAGTTTTTTTAGCACTTCTATATCTTCATCTGTTAAACCATTTACATCATAAGGATGATAACCTATAGAAGCATATACGTTTTCATACCTGTTTGCAAAGTCTACCGCTTTGTAGATTTCCTCTTTATCACAGCCTATTGTGATTATATAATCAAGCTTCTCTATACTTTCTTTAACATCTTCTGGATTTTTTATCATATCTAAATGGGCATGAGTATCTATCATTTTTTTCCTCCTTGAAAGCATAAAAAAAGGGAGCTTTAAGCTCCCTTTTGGCCTTATTGGTAACAATGATTAATTTTTAATCAATTCCTCCTGGAGGTGTATCTGGAGCTGAACCTGCTGAAATAACTTCTACTACAGATTTTCTACATCTGTTCATAACTGGAACTCCGTATTCTTCCAGAATAGCCAGCATTTCTTCACAAGAAATAGTTTCTTTATCAAGAAGCAATTCTACAACTGCAACAACAGCATCCTTATATGCTTCTATAATCTCTTTTGTTCTTTCGTAAGTTTCTTTAAGAAGCTTTCTAACTTGTTCATCTATTTCTTTTGCTGTAGACTCACTTATTTCAGGTCCCTGTTGGGGTCCAAATATATTATTTCTATTTGTAGATACATGGATTGGTCCTAATTCATCAGTCATTCCCCATGAAGCAACAATTCTGTAAGCAAGCTCTGTAGCTCTCATAAGGTCATTTTCGGCACCTGTTGTTATACCATCTTTACCGTAAAAGACTTCTTCTGCTGCTCTTCCTCCAAATAACTGATGAAGTCGAGCCATAAGGTCTTTTTTAGAGTAAAGATGTCTATCTTCTTCTGGAAGATTTACTGTTACCCCTAAAGCCATTCCTCTAGGGATAATTGAAACTTTATGCAATGGGTCAGACTCTTTAAACATAACCCCAACTAATGCGTGTCCAACTTCATGATAAGCAATTTTTTCTTTTTCTTTTGGAGTTATAGCCATTCCTTTTCTTTCAAGACCCATCATAATTCTATCCATTGCATCTTCAAACTCTTTCATTGTTACTTTATCTTTTCTTCTTCTAGCTGCAAGAAGAGCTGCCTCATTTACCACATTAGCAAGGTCTGCTCCAGAGAAACCAGGTGTCCCTCTAGCTATAACCATTAAATCTACATCTTCAGCTAAAGGTATATTTTTCTTTTTAACATGAACTTTAAGAATTTCGTATCTTCCTTTGACATCAGGTTTAGGGACAGAAATCTGTCTGTCAAATCTTCCAGGTCTTAAAAGAGCAGGGTCTAATATATCAGGTCTGTTTGTAGCAGCTATTACAATAATTCCTTCACTTGAATCAAATCCATCAAGCTCAACAAGAAGCTGGTTTAGAGTTTGCTCTCTTTCATCATGTCCACCACCAAAACCTACTCCACTTCTTGCTCTACCTACTGCATCTATCTCATCTATAAAAACAAGACATGGAGCATGCTTTTTAGCTGTTTCAAATAGGTCTCTAACTCTCGCAGCACCTACTCCAACAAACATCTCAACAAAATCAGAACCAGATATAGAGATAAAAGGAACATCTGCTTCACCAGCAATAGCCTTTGCTAAAAGGGTTTTTCCAACCCCTGGGTCTCCATATAAAAGAATTCCTTTCGGAGCTCTACCACCTAGTTTTTGAAATCTTTGAGGGTCTTTTAGATAATCTATAAGCTCTTTTACTTCTTCCTTGACTTCGTCCATTCCAGCAACATCATCCAGTTTAACATTTGGCTTTTCTTCTAAATACACTTTTGCTTTGGATTTTGCAAAGGAAAAAGCTCTGTTTGTTCCTCCTGACATTTGACGCATCATAAATATCCACAAACCTATAAACAACAAAATAGGAAGCCATGAAATAAGTAAAGTAGTAAGCCATCCACTTTTTTCCACAGGAATAACTTTAACTTTTACACCATTTTCAGTTAAGATGTCATAAATTTTTGTATATCCTTCTGGAATAGCTGTTTCTATCTTTTTCCCATCCTCAGTTATAGCAACTATTTCATCTCCTTTAACAATAGCTTCCTTTATTTTGTTTTCATGAACCATGTTTATAAATTCAGTAAAAGAAACCCTGTTATCTACAAACTCTCTTGTTCCAAACATATTAAAAGCCAATATCATTAAGGCTCCTATAAGGAACCATATTAAAAGGCTTCTTGAAAACTGCACGTTCACACCTCCTCAGCTTTAAAACATATAATATTTTTCGAATTTTTATTAATTGGAAAATATCCAGACCTTTTATAGCCAATAATCCATAATATTTTATCTTCATAAACCAAAAGCGGTATGGTATCTCTCATATCTTTAGGAATTTTTAAATCAATCATCACGTCTTTTAATTTTTTTTCTGAGCTTCTTCCAAAGGGAAGAAACCTATCCCCCCGTTTTCGTGGTCTAATTTTTAAAGTAAGATTATCGGAAATTTCGAAGCAGACTAAACTCTTATCATTTAATATATAATCATTAAATGTTTCTTTATCAACCTTAAAAGAAGATAGTTTTATACCTGCTTCCTTTATATACAATTCTTCTCCTGGTTTTAAAGTATATGTATATTCTGATTTCTCTTTTTTATTATACCTTTTTATTTCTAAGGTATCGTAGTTTTTAGTAAGTATATACTTACCTTTCAAATTAAAAATTTTTGAACCTTGAGAATTTTTTAAAACTTTTACTAAATGATAAAGTTGCCTATAAGATAGGTAAATTCCGGTTTGTTTATAAATCCATTTCAAGAGAAATCTGTATAAGAGAGCCTCTGGAAGATTTTTTACCTTTTTTAAAGATATTTTAGTACCCTGAAAATTTCGTGAAATTTTTTCTGTTTTTTCTTCCAAAAATTCTTCATCCCAGTTTAAGAAAAAAGACATATATAAAAAAGAATCTTCTAAAGAAGGATTTATTTTTTTTGCTTCTGGTATTATTAGATGTCTTACTTTATTTCGAAGAAAATCTGTTTGAAAGTTTGTAATATCTATCTTATATGAAAGAGAATGTTTTTTAGCATACTCTTCTATTTCTTCTTTTTTTAGCAAAAAAAGAGGCCGTATTATATTTTTTTCTTTTGGTTTAAAACCTTTTATACCTTTTTTATTTCCTTGAATAAACCATAGAAACATTGTTTCTGTAAGGTCTGATAGATGATGTCCAGTGGCAATTTTATTAAAATCTTCTTTTTTTAATATCTCTTTAAAAAATTTATATCTCTCTTCTCTAGCTACCTCTTCTATAGATTTTTTTTGCTTTTTGGAAAGAGATTTTATATCTATTTTTTTTGTAAAAACAGGAATGTTGTATTTTTTCCCAAACTCTATAGCAAACTCTTCATCTAAATCTGAATCCTTTCCTCTAAGTTGGTGATTGAGATGAGCCAAAGCAAGTTTAGAGATTTTAAGGTAGTTTTTTAGTTTAATCAGAAGATAAGTAAGAACTGTTGAATCAACGCCACCTGAAAAAGCTATAAGAATTTTATCTTTAGGATTTATAAGGTTAAACTCTTTAATTGCCTGAAGAAATTTTTTTTCGACCAAATGATTTAATGGTGGCGGTGGCAGGACTCGAACCTGCGACTCCGCGGATATGAGCCGCGTGCTCTAACCAGCTGAGCTACACCGCCACGTATTCTTTTATGCTGAAAGTTGTTTTTTTGCTTCTACGACCTTTTTAGCTATTCTAGATATTCTTCTTGCAGCTTCATTTTTATGAATAGCACCTTTAGCTGCTGCTCTATATGCAAGTTTTTGTGCTAAAGGTAGGAGCTTTTCAGCTGTTTCTACATCTTTCTTTGCTAAAGCTTCTTTTATTCTTTTAATAGCTGTTTTCATTCTAGAAATATGATATCTATTAAGAAGTCTTCTTTTTGCAGCCTGTCTTATTCTTTTTTTTGCTGAACGTGTATGAGCCATATATTCCTCCTTCAGTTTGAGAATAATAATTTATCCTAATCTAATCCAAAAATCAAGATATGTATTATATATCAATACATCTTTATTGTAAAGATTAGAAAAATATATTATTCTTTTTTTCTGCTTAATTTTCAATCAATATCTGGAGGTATTAAATGGCAAACATCTCTATTGGGAGTCTTGATTTTCCAAAAGTTTCAGAACAACCTGTTGAAATTGTAGAAAGAAAAGGAACGGGACATCCTGATACTATCTGTGATGCTTTAGCTGAAGAATTGTCTATAGCTCTTTCTGAAATGTATAGAAAGGAATGTGGTGCTATTATGCATCATAACGTTGATAAAGCTCTTTTAATTGGTGGAATTGCAGACCCAAAATTTGGTGGCGGAGAAATGATTTCCCCCATAGAAGTATATCTTACAGGGAGAGCTATAAATGAACTAAATGGAAAAAGGCTTCCTGTTGAAGAATTAGCAATAGAAACAGCTCATAAATGGTTAAAAGAAAATATACCCAATTTAGATGTTTCTAAACATATAATTATCATTCCTAAACTAAAACCCGGTAGTAAAGACCTAGTAGAGCTATTTGAAAGATTTCAGCTAAAAGGAGAAATTCCTTTAGCTAATGATACATCTTTTGGGACAGGTTATGCTCCCTTTGATGATACAGAAACAATTGTTTATGAGCTTGAAAGAGCTTTAAATAATAAAGAGTTTAAAAAAGAACACCCATATGTTGGAGAAGATATAAAAGTTATGGGTGTTAGAAACTATGATAATATAAGAATTACTATAGCTATGGCTTTTGTAGATAAATATGTAAAAGATGTAAAAGATTATTTAGAGAAAAAAGAAATTGTTCAAAAATATGCTCATGATTTAGCTCAAAAGCTTACAACAAGAAAAGTAGATATCTTTATTAATACTGCTGATGACCCTCAAAATGAATCTGTATACATAACAGTTACAGGGACTTCTGCAGAAGCTGGAGATGATGGCCAGGTTGGAAGGGGAAATAGAGTTAATGGTCTTATAACTCCTTATAGACCTATGAGCTTAGAAGCAGCAGCAGGTAAAAATCCTGTTTCTCATATTGGAAAAATCTATAATACAGCTGCAATGGACATGGCAGAAAGAATAGTTGCTGAATTTGAAGAAGTAGAGGAAACATATGTATACCTTGTTAGTCAGATAGGTAAGCCTATTACTGAACCTCAAGTTTGTGATATCAAACTTAGAACAAACAAAGATATTAAATCTTTAGAGGAAGCAGTTAGAAAGATTGCTGAAGAAGAATTAGAAAAACTTCCTGAAACATGGAAAAAATTCCTTCAAAGACATTTCAGACTTTATTAAAAAAAGAGCCTTCTCTAAGAAGGCTCTTTTTATTTTAAAATCTAACTTCTTTTTTATCTATTACAACACCTGTATTTGGTTTTGTGTAGTAAAGTCTTTTAAATCTTCTAACATATTCACTTCTATCTTCATCTTTAAGTAAATCTTTAAAGAATGGATAAGTTACAGTTTGGAATCTAAGTTCTACAGATATTGTAAAAGGTCCTTTAGCTCCTTTTGTATCTATTTTATAGAAAACTGTATCTGAGCCTCCTATAAAGTTTTCATCTTTAAAAGCTTTTCCTTTTACTGCAATATCAGAAGGAGCTGTTAATTTATTAAAACCTTCTGGGAGAATTCTGTTGTCTTTTTCATATTCATAAGCATTCAAAAATGTATATGTTATATTTCCAGCATAATCTTTCATAATAGTTTCGTAAATTTGAACTTGGTCTTCTGATGTTATAACCTCATAATGAGGTTCATATTTTGTTATATCTTCATCAGAATCAGCACCGATTATTTTTCCATCTTTTCTTACAGCTCCTGATTCAAATATTACCCTACCATTTTTATCTTTAACAACTACATGAAGCCAAGCTCTTCTGATAGGAAGGTCTGCTGGAAACTTATGACCAGCTTTATTTTCAACAATAACTGGAAACTCTAAAATCCCATTTTTTAAGGAGACTGTTCCTATATGAAGATTAGCAGTTTCATTCTGTAAAAATTTAAGGGTTCTTTGAATTGTTTTACTTATTTCGTATCTAGAACCAGGAGTTTCTAGTAAGTAAGAATTGTCTTTTAAAATAGAAAGAATAAATACGTTTCCACCAACAAAATGATGTTTAGCAAATGGTTTTCTTTCTGGTAGTGAAGTGCGGCGAGGTCTTGTAGAAATTCTAACACTTCCTTTTGCATCTGGCATATGACATTTTTGACATGTTAAACCTTTTTGTGGATAAACACTATGTTTCCATTCTAAGTAAGGAGTTTGTTCTGGAAACTCTCCTACAACATTTCCCTGATATACTGTAGGTGTTTTTAGTGTATGACATGTGGCACAAAGTTCTGATTTTTTGATATGCTCTGAATGAACGGGCTGATATTGTGCCTGTCTTATCATAGGTCTATCAAAAGGATTTTGATAAGGTCCATATATTTTTCTGTATGGTTTTTCTGTAAATTTATCTACTAAATATCCTCCAGAAAAAGATGAAGGGTCCCCTAAGTTATCAGGTTTTATCTGATGACAAATAGTGCAAGAAACTCCATCCATAGCAAGTTTATGATATTTATTTCTTTTATTTAAAAATCCATCATCAAACATTTTTATTTCTTCACCATCAAATTTAGCTTGTGTCTCAGCCATAGGCATATGACATGTTGAGCATTTTTCTTCTATAACTTTTCTGAAGGAAGGATTTCTTAATATTTCTGTATGAACTTTTGCTTCCCAAAGAGGGTCTGCAGCAGCATTTGCCATCATACTCCCTTTCCAATCTTTTACAATAGATACATCTTCTCCTGTGCTATCTCTAAGATTATCATGACACTGAATACAAGATTTGTGAGTTGAAAAGTGAGTAAACTCTTCATCACTGTTATCACCTATTTGACGAAAACCATAATATCCAAAAAGACCTCTTCCCCATCCACTGTTCCAACTTCTCTTCCAGCCTCTTCCACCTCTATACCCATTTCCAGCAGCACATGCTCTTTGAGTTTTAATTTCAGAGGTAGTTTCTTCTTTACAGGAAGATTTTTCTGCCCACATAGGCATAGCATAAAGAGAAGAGGACATGAAAATAGCACCTAAGAGTAAAGGTAGTTTTTTCAATTTTACTTACCTCCTGAAGAATTTTTGAAAAAAATTTCCGTTTTAACTTTATTTTGAAAAGCATGAAAATTTATATTGCAATCCATTTCATCACAGAGTTTCTTGACTATAGAAAGACCAAGGCCTAATCCTCTCTGGCCTTCTTTATAATATCTATCAAAAACTTTTTGAGGATTTTTTATAGGTTTTGAAGCATTTTCTATAACAAGTTTTTCTTCATCAAGATATATTTTTATCCATCCATTTTTAGGAAGATTATGTTTAAAAGCATTTCCTAAAAGATTTGAAACAACTCTTTTAAAAGCTGTTTTATCAAGTTTTTTATAAACATCTTTTAAATTTTTTTCTACCTTAACGTAAGGATATATACTCTCAT
>JAADDV010000095.1 GCA_013153795.1 Aquificota bacterium
CAAAAAAACCATATGGGTGTTTTATTTTATCCTTAAAAGTATATTCTCTATATTCCCCTTCATATCCTCCATATTGACTTCTTTTAAATTTAGAATTTGTTGTATAAAGATATAGTTTGTTAAACAAATACTTTTTTGAATATTCTATTTTATAAAACTTTTGGTCAACATGATTTACTGTAAAAGGACTATCAGGGGCATCTATAGGTTTTCCTGTATTAAAGTCAACACTATCATAATGGACAACAGCATCTATACTTCGAAATACTGCCTGTAAAGTATCATTTTCAGTTATAATCCATTTTGTCTTTGCTGTTATTGTTGTATTTTTATATGGGTCTCTTTCAAAACCAATTTCATCCCATCTTTTTCCATACATATCATTATCTTTTGTGGGCTCAACAGCTGAAAATCCAGATGTTTTTAAAGCATAAAGACCTAAAAGGATATATCCTCTTTCATTTTTAAATGAAAAAGTCAAACTTCCTTTTTTAGTATTATAATCTCCTACTAGTCCTTTCATTCTTATTTTAAAACCTTCTTCTGGCTCTTTAGTTAAGATATTTATTACTCCGGCAGAAGCATCAGCTCCCCATATACCAGATTGTGCTCCTTTTATAACTTCTATTTGATATACATCATCAAGTAAAAGATGCTCGTAAGTCGCTGATATGCTAGGTGTTGTAAAATCATTTATTCTAATTCCATCTATAAAGGTAAGAATTCTTTTTGGAGACATTCCCCAAAGATATATAGAAACTGTTTGACCAAAACCACCATTAGAAACATAAGAAAAACCAGCTTTATTTTGAATAATTTCTCTTAAATCAAAGGGATTTTTTTCATTAATTTCTGTTTCTGTAATTAATTCTATTGGAGATGTTATATCTTTTAGAAAACTTTCTACACCATAACCTGTTTGAATAGTGATATTTTTCATTTCATAAGCAAAAGTTGGAATAGAAAATAAAAAAATTGTTAAAAATTTCTTCATTCTCACCTCCAAATGAAAATGCAAATATTTTGCAGCTATTATACACTAAAATTTTAAAAAGGAATTTTTACCCTAGAGATTTTCATACTTTTTTGGAAAGTGTTGGTATTATTTAATTTTCTTTTGAGTTTTAAGGATATAATTAAAAAATATAAAAAAACAAAACAATAATAATCTAAAATAAATAACTTAGGTTAAAGTAAAAATTTATTATAAAATAGATAGATAAAATCCAAAATAAAACAACTTAAAAATAAAAATCCAGCAGGAGGTTTGTTATGCTAAAGCGTAGTTTGTCAGCGGCTATGATTTCCTTAGCCGTGTTAGGGAGCTCTTTGGCCGGAGAGTGGAATAATAAGTTCATCTATTCTCCTCAAATTGGATACCACATGTATGATGAAGAAAGGACAGCGAAATTTAGAGGAATGGAATATGGATTAAAAAATCATGTAACTGGTGGAGCTATTTTAGAAAAGATTTTTAATCAGTTTGGTGTAGGTTTTATGTTTAGTTATGGAAAAACAGAGTTAGAAAGAGTTCATGCTTTAAGAGATTCTTACGATTGGGCTATTTTTGGAACATATAATGAACCTGTAAATGAAAAGCTTGCTCCTTATGTTTCTCTTGGGATTGGAGGAAACGCTTTAAATCATAGAACTTTAACAGGTATTTATGCAGCATTAGGGATAAGATATCTTATCTGGCAAAACATTGGTGTTAGATTAGCTATTCAAGGAATGAATTTATGGAAAGGAAGATATGATTTTATTCCTACTATCGGTATGAATATTGTTTTTGGTGGAACAGCTGATAGTGATAGAGATGGTATCCCTGACGACAGAGATATGTGTCCAAATACTCCTATTGGGGTAAAAGTTAATGCAAATGGATGTCCTGTAGATAGTGATAAAGATGGTATTCCTGATTATAAAGATAACTGCCCTGATACTCCTGCAGGAGTAAAAGTAGATGAGAGAGGATGTCCTGTAGATAGTGATGGAGATGGTGTCCCTGATTATAAAGATAGATGTCCTGATACTGAATGGGGAGCAAAAGTAGATGAATATGGTTGTCCAATAGTTGTTATTAAAGACAGTGATGGAGATGGTGTTCCTGATGAAAGAGACAGATGTCCTGATACTCCTAGAGGAGTAGAAGTAGATGAGAGAGGATGTCCTGTAGATAGTGATGGAGATGGCGTTCCTGATTATATGGATAGATGTCCAAATACACCTAAAGGTTACAAAGTAGATGAAAAAGGATGTTTCCAAGAAGTAAGACTTGAAATTTACTTTGATACTAATAGCTGGGAAGTTAAACCAGAATACTATCCAATCTTAGAAAGATTTGCTAAGTTCCTAAAAGAAAATCCAAATATCAAAGTTGAAATTCAAGGTCATACAGATACAAGAGGTCCAGCTTCTTATAACTTAAAACTTTCTCAAAAGAGAGCAGAAGCAGTAAAAAGAATTCTTGTTGAAAAATTTGGTATTTCTCCAGATAGAATTATTGCCAAGGGATATGGAGAAAGCCAGCCTATCTGTCATGAAGACACAGAAGAATGCCATGCGAAAAATAGAAGAGTAGTAGCTAAGATAATAAAATAAATTTTCTAAAAGAGGGTCTTTAGACCCTCTTTTTTTTCTTTTTTTCTGTAATCTTAAACTTTTTCAAAAATTTTCCGACAAATGTTTTAAAAGCAATCTAAAAATTTAAATTTTTCAGGAGGTTATCTTTATTATGAAAAAAAATATTCTTATTACAGCTTTATTAAGTAGTGTCTTAAGTATTTCTGCTTTTGCTCAAGAAGATGAAGGCTGGAAGCTTCATACAGCTTTATCTTATGTAAAAGTTTCAGGAAATACAGAAACAGAAACTTTTGGAGCTAGAGCTGAAGCAACAAAAAATGCTGGATTAAATAGATATGATTTAAAAGGTGAGTTTCTTTATGGAAAAGCTGATGGAAAAGAAAATACAAATTTATTTTCGCTTCTAGGTAGATGGGAAAGATTAATATCTGAAAGACTTTTTGGTTTTGCTCAAGCTGATTACATTCACAATAAATTTTCTGGATATGATTACAGGTCAACCTTTGGAGCAGGACTTGGATATGATATTTTAAAAACTCCAAAACATTATTTAAAAGGAATGTTTTCTCTTGGTTATACTCTTGAAGATTTAAAAGTTGGAGGAACTAATGATTATGCTTCTGGAAAATTAGAAGCATACTATACATGGAAAATTAGAGAAAACCTTAGACTAAAAGAAGATGCAAGTTATTTACAATCTTTTAAAGAACTCACAGTTTACTATATCACTTCTATTACATCTTTAGAAGTAAAAATCAGTGATAATGTTTCATTAGGTTTAGGATATAGATTTGCTTACCAGCATAGACCACCAGCAAATTATGAAAAAACAGATACTACATTCCTTACATCCCTTATTATAGATTACTAAAAAGGGGGCTTTTAAAAGCCCCTTTTATTTTAAATCACATGGATTTTCATCTATTTCTACTGTTTCTTCATCTTTAGGAATACCAACACCATTTCTTATTTGTCCATTCCCAAAGATAATAAACTTAGGAATAGTAAGCTCTTTTAAGCCCATTGGACCTCTTGCATGTATCTTATCTGTTGATATTCCCATTTCTGCTCCTAGGCCAAACTCATTACCATCTGTGAATCTTGTTGAAGCATTTATATAAACAGCAGCACTATCTACCTCATTTATGAATCTCATTCCTTTTGTGTAGTTTTCTGTAACAATACTATCTGAATGTCCAGAGCCGTATTTATGGATAAAATCTATAGCTTCATCTAGACTATCTACAACTTTTACTGCAATTATAAGGTCTAAAAACTCTTCGTAAAAATCTTCTTCTGTTGCTGGAACAATTTCAGTATTTATAGCTTTTGGGTCATCTTTTAAAATCTCATAAGCTCTTTCATCACATCTCATTTCTACACCAGCTTTCCCATAGTAATAAGCTATTTCTGGTAAAAACTCTGGTGCTATATCTTTATGAACAACTAGATTCTCTATAGCATTACAAACTGAAGGTCTTTCAACTTTTGCATTATACGCAATATTTAAAGCTTTCTCAAAATCTGCTTCACTGTCTACATACAGATTACATACTCCTTTGTAGTGTTTTATAACTGGCATTCTTGCTTTTTCTACTACTGCTTTTATAAGACTTTCTCCGCCTCTAGGGATAACAACATTTATATACTCATCAAGCTGAAGTAATTCATTTACTATTTCTCTGTCCGTTTTTGCTACAAACTGGATAGCTTTTTCTGGAAATCCTGTTTCTCTAGCTGCTTGTTTTAAGATATCAACCAAAACTTTATTTGAGTTTAAAGTTTCACTTCCTCCTCTAAGAATAACAGAGTTTGAAGATTTCATACAAAGAGCTGCCGCTTCTATAGTAACATTTGGCCTTGCTTCATAGATAATTAGGATTGTTCCAAGGGGAACTCTCATTTGACCAATTTTTAGACCATTTGGTCTTGTCCACATTGAGATAACTTCTCCTACAGGGTCAGGAAGATTAGCAACGTCTTTTAATACTTGAACCATTCCATTTATTCTTTTTTCATTTAAAGCAAGCCTATCTAAAAAAGCTTGAGAATAACCTTTTCTTTCAGCTTCCTCTAAGTCCTTCTTGTTTGCTTCTTGAAGTTCCTCTTTTCTTTTTATTAAAAGCTCAGCTGTTCTTAAAAGAGTTTTGTTTTTTATGTCTGTTGTTATCTTAATAAGCTCTTTTTCTGCCTTTTTAGCCTTTTTTGCAAGATTAAGAGCATAATCTTTTGCGTCCATTGAAACCTCCAAGAAAGATATTTTATTTTCAATTTTATATTAAAAGAAAAGGTATATCAGATGTTTTTTAAATGATAATAAGGAGGGTAAGATTTCAAACGAAAATCTTCTAAAAAGCCTCCTACTGTAAAGTGATATATGGTTTGGTATTTTAAATCTTGAAATCCAAGTATCTCATGGACAGCATCGTCAAAGAAACATCCTATTCCAGTCCCTCTTATACCTTGGGCTTCTGCCTCAAGATATAAAACCTGCCCTATAAGACCTGCTTCCCAATGGATATTTCTGTAAAGCCAAGGTTTTTCTTTTATAACAGGCTCAAATAAAGAAATCATTCCTAAAGAAAAACTACTGTCTGAAGCTATATCCTGATGACAGGAAACAATTCTTGCTGTTTGTTCAACATTTCCTTCATAAAGAAGATAAAGCTCAGCGTCTTCTCTTATCTTTTTCCATAAAAAATTTCTTCGGGTTCTTTTTATTAAATCCTCTTTGAAGGTTTCATCTCTGAAAAAGAAATAAAGACCTTGCTTTAGACCTGATACTCTATGAACAAATAAAAGAAGATTTATAGAAGGCTGGATAATCTCAACATCAAAAGGTGATATATCTTTTCTTGGTATAGTTTTATCAAGAATATGAACAAATGTATCTAAATCTATGTATGTTTTTCTATCATAGGCCTGGGCACTTCTTCTTTTTTTTATTATAGCTGGTGCTTTTAAAGAAGGTTTTTTCAGCCATAAAATAGGCTTTTCAGGAAGATTTATTTTTTCTTCATTTGTTCGTGGTTTTTCTATTCTTTTTAAAGTTTCATAGATAATTTCCCATCTAACATGCTCTTTGCTAAGTCTGTTTGGCTTTCCTTTAAAATCTAAAGTAGATATTTCATTGATTATATCTTCTGGAATTGTTCTGGAAATATCTTTTTTAAACTGAGGAAAAACACAAAACAGACCTTCAACAAACTCTTCTTCGTTTTCTATCCATGTTGTTTTATGAAATCCTAAAATTTTTTCAATGTCTTTATCTGATAGAGCATTTAGATACTTTACTTTCCAGCCTTGCAAAGATGCTGAAAATCTTACACTTCCAATTGCATGACCTGTATCTAAAAGACAATATCTTAAAGCTCTTTCTCCGTATTTCCAAGCTTCTCTCCATGGGATACTTGTTAAAGCTATGAAAAAACACTCCACACCAAAAAAATCTTTTATCTGGTTTGATATTTTTTCAGGTAGTGAAGCTCTTTTTTCTAAGGCATGAAGATACGGATTGTAATGAAAAATTCCTTCTATACCATTTAGATGAGGAATTATGAGATAAGCTTCTGTTGGGTGGAGATTTCCACTAGAAGGATTCATCCTTAAAGCCCACTGGGAACCGGGGATAGATTTCCAAGCTGAAAGGCCAAGAGCAAGTTCTAAAAATTTTGAAATATTTTCTAAGGAGAATTCTTTTTCTTTACAGAGATTTGTTTCATATAGAGCCTCATAAGGACAATCTGGGTCAGGTAGGTCTAAAGGAAGCTTTATTATTTCTGCTTCTTTATAAAACCTAAAAGGTTCAGGTTGATTAGCCCAGTCTAAATATCCTAAAGACCGGGCTAATCTATTAAAGTGATGTTTTGTTTCTAGGTGATATCTTATAGGATTCATTCTCTTATAAACTCTATCTCCTCTTCTAAATAGCTTGGTAGACTATCAAATGGATTATAATCCCAATCGTCTGTTATATAAACTAAACTAGCACTTTTATTGTATAAGATATTTAACATGTCTTCATAAGAAGCTCCATATATAATACATCCTTCTTTTTCTGGATACTGAGTTTCACAAGCATTTTCATAATATGGGCTTACAGAAGTTATTATGTAATCTGCAAATCTATAATATCTTTTATGAGTTGGAGCTCCAGGAGAAAGAATAACTATATAGTTTCCTTTTCTTTTAATATATCTATATAAATTTCTATAATAGCTGACTTTTCTTCTACTTGTTGCAGCCTGGTCTATAAAAAATCCTTGAATTTCTGGATAAAATTTAAGCCATTTTCTTATTTCTCTTTTAACTTTTCCAATAGACTTTCTACCATATTCCGTATATATATAGCCTAC
The DNA here is from genome assembly GCA_013153795.1 of Aquificota bacterium. Lineage (GTDB taxonomy): Bacteria > Aquificota > Aquificia > Aquificales > Hydrogenothermaceae > JAADDV01. The sequence goes on from JAADDV010000095.1 coordinate 6,939, forward strand.
TGGAATCATTCCCTTTTCATTAAGTTTTTGAATTATATTTTGATAGTGAGGGTCAGGTCTGTTTCCTGGACCACTAGCTGGATTTACTATAACAATAGTCTCAACTCCATAAATATCTTGACTGAGAAGCCTTTCCCATAGATTTTCATCATAAAAATAAGCTGGAATAATTATTCCTTTAGCAGGAGTATAAGAAAAAAGATAACCTTCTGTATCATTATAATCTCCTGCAAGTAATGAAACTTCTTTTTCGTAATAAGATGGTAATGTATCATAAGGATTTATTCCAGAATCATCAGTTATATAAAGAAGTTTTACATCTTCATTTTGGATAATTTCTTGAAGCTGACTTTCTGGAACATCATAAACGATACAGGCACTTTGCTCAGGGACATCAGCTTGACAACCAGTAAATTCAGTGTAGGGACTTTCGTATGTCACTATATAATCTGATATGAAGTAATAAGATAAATCAGGTTTTGTTCCTGGATTCAAAACAATCATATAGTTTCCTTTACTTTTTATATACTCATAAAGCTCTGTGTAATAATCTAGGTCAGCTCTGTCTATTGAAGCTTCATCTAAAAAGAAACCTTGTATTTCAGGATAAAAAGAAATCCATCTATCTATTTCTTCCTTCACAATGTTTATATCTCTACTACCCCACGAAGTATGAACATACCCTATTCCTGTCATTCCTTCCGCACTTAATCTATTTACAATATCTACATAATGAGGGTCTTGGGCATCCCCAGGACCACTGGCAGGATTTACAATAACAATAAACTCTACATTTTCATTTTTCCCGTCAAAAAGCCTTTCCCATATCTGACTATCATAAAAGTAAGCAGGTATGATAATTCCTTTTTCCTGATAAGCAAAAGAGCTAATGAAGAAGATTAAAAATGATAAAAGGGAAAATATTGTTTTTCTCATAGCCACTCTCCCTGTTAAAAGTTTTTTCTGCCTTTATAAATTTGCGCTAGGATTTTTGCAATTGCAACATATAAATTTTCAGGAATAAAATCTCCAACTTCACAACTTGTATAAAGAGTTCTTGCAAGAGGAGGGTCTTCTACTATTGGAACATTATGTTTTTTTGCTATTTCTTTTATCTTTTCTGCTACAAGGTTTTTACCTTTTGCTACAACCTTTGGAGCTGCCATTTTTCCTCTTTCATATTTTAGTGCTACAGCATAGTGGTCAGGGTTTGTTATAACAACATCAGCTTTAGGAACCTCTGCCATCATTCTCATCATAGCAAGCTCTCTTTGTTTTTTACGTATTGCAGCTTTTATCTGAGGGTTTCCTTCATACAGTTTTCTTTCTTCTTTTATCTCTTCTTTGCTCATTTTTATGTTTTCTTCATACTCCCATCTTCTATATAGAAAATCTATAATAGCAATAGGAATAGACATAAGGGCAAAAGCCAGAATAAGGGTCATTACATATTTAAAAAGGTAGTAAATTTCATCATGAAGAGAGATAAAAGACATAGAAAAAGTTTGAGAAATTATATTCTTTACAAGAAAGTAGGCAACTAAAGTAGCAAATGAAAGTTTTAAAAGGTTTCTTAAAAGCTCAAAAGCTGTTTTTAAAGAAAAAAGCCGTCCAAGACCTGAAATAACATTTAATCTGTTCAATTTGGGAACAAGAGGTTTAAACGTAAATAAAAACCCAAACTGGGCAACATTAGAAATAATTCCTACAGCAAGTAAAAAGAAAAAAACAGGAGCTACAAGGATTCCAAAAATTTTGATTGTATCGTATATAAAAACCGTATTAAGCTCAGGGATTTTGTGAAAAGGGTCTGAAAAGGTATATTTAAAATACTTAAGAAGATAATCAAAAGAAAAAGGTATGTAAAAAAACATCATCAAAAAAACTGCTAAAAGAGAGGCTGCAATAGGTATATCCATACTACGAGGGACTTGACCTTCTTCTCTTGCCTTTTGCCTTCGCCGGGGGGTGGCTTTTTCTGTTTTACTTGGGTCTTTTGCCATTTTACTTTCCTAAAATTCCCATAGTGTCAAGGTATGTTTGGGTCATATCTTCTATTATCTTTATACCAAAATATATCAAAACAGCAGCACCAATCGTTAAAGAAGCTAGTCCTACAAAAATTTGAAGAGGAAGACCTACAATAAAAACATTTATCTGTGGAATAAGTCTATTAACAAGAGCTAGGGCAACATTTATAATAAACAAAATCAGCGCAAAAGGGAAAGCCATTTTAAAACCATAGTAAAAGATAACAGGAAGTTTTTCTAAGACAAAAACAAAACCTTCGAAATTTATAGGCTCGTATAATGGAATAAGTTCAAAGCTTTTTAGTATAGAACCTATGAAAATCTGATAAGCTCCTGTAATAAAAAACAAAAGATAAAAAAGAGCTATAAAATACCTGTCAAAAACAGAGATTTGACCAAAGGCAGGGTCAAAAACGTTTGCTATAGTAAGCCCCATAAAATAACTTATTATCTCAGCTGCATAAGAAAAAGCTGCTGTAAAAAGGCTCACAGAAAGACCAAGAAGAAAACCTATTATGACTTCTTTTAAAACAAGAATAAAAAATGTTAAAAGAGAAAAGTTTTCTAAAGGCACAGATAAACCAAGAATTTTAACAAAAAAGAAAGAGATAGATAAAACAAGTAAAATACGAATATTCAATGGAATAAAGTTTGTGTTTAAAAAAGGTATACTCATAAAAATCCCTATTACTCTAGAAACAATAAGAGAAAAGGCAATAGCCATTTCAGGGGTTATAAGTGGTTGCATAAGCTCTCTATGTTATTTTTTGCTGTTAAAATTTTAACAGATTGTTTTATAAAACAAAGATTTATTTAAGATTTTCAAAAACTTTATCAATATTAAATTTCAGCATTTGTATATAATCTTTGTCCTCTCCGAAAGGGTCTAAAAAGACAATATTTATATTCGTTTGAGCTTTTATAAGCTCTCCATACTTTGGATTGTAAAACTGCTTTGCTGCAAAAAGGGATTTTATTTTATATTTTTTTATTTTTTTTATAAGCTCTATTAAATGTTTTGGAGTTGGCTCTCTTCCGTGTCCAAGTTCTACCACATCTAAATAAATAAGATTAAAGGCCTTAACAAAATAAGGCCATGTATAATGATAAGAGATAAAATACTTTTTTTCCAATTGTGAAAATTTTTCTTTTCCATAAGCAAAGACTTTGTCAACTTTTTGAATAAAAATATCTAAATTTTTCTTGTAAAAATCTTTATTTTCAGGGTCTAAAGAAATAAGTTTTTCATATATAGCCTTTGCGATAATTTTTCCATTATATGGGTCTAACCATACAGCAGGATGGATTTCTTCATTGTGATTTTCATGTTTATGGTGATGTTCTTCAAATTCAAAATGTTTTATTTTATGAAGTTCTTTTAACTGGCTGACATTGATTTTTTCTTTTGTAGCATTTTTCTCAAGATTTTTGATATTAGGTTCACCTATTCCAATAAAAACAAAAATATCGCTATCATAAATAGCTTTTATATCGCTTATTTTGTATTCATAAAAATGAATAGAAACATTTGGTGGGATTATATATTTAACTGTTCCTTTTTCTCTTACAATCTCTTTTGCAATATCAGCAAGAGGTTTTATAGTAGCAGTGATTTTTATTTGAGCAAAAGAAAAGGAAAACAAAATAAAAAATAAAAGAATTGATAATAGTCTCATTTTTTCTCCTATAAAATTTTTGAGACTATTATATAGAAAAAAAGGAGGCAGGTTTGCCTCCAGCTACTACTTAACTTCTATCTTAACTTCTTTTTCAGAAGTAGCTTTTGGAATTTCTAGTTTTAAAATTCCATTTTCAAATGTAGCCTTAGCTTCTTCTGGTTTTACTTCAGCTGGTAAAGGAATAACTCTTTCAAATACTCCGTAAAATCTTTCACTCTTATAAAAGTTTCCTTCTTTTTTCTCTTCTTCTTTTTTAACTTCTCCTTTTATTACAACAGCATTATCCTTTATTATAACTTCAATATCTTCTTTTTTAGCTCCAGGAATTTCTGCTTCTATTATGATTTTGTTATCCTTTTCATATACATCAACTCTTGGAGCCCAAACCTGAGCTTGTGCTACCTCTGCTGCTGTAGTAGTTGGAACTATTTCACTAAAGACTTTATTTAATTCTTGTTCTATTCTAGCTAGTTCTCTAAATGGATTCCAAATAAATGCTGCAGGAACATTTCTTCTTTCCATGGCACTCACCTCCTTATTTATCTTTTATTAAATAATATTATAAATCTATACTAAAATTTTTCAAGTTATATTTTATCAAATTTGCTTTTGTTTATTATAAATAATACTGGTGAATAAGCATAACTTTGTCAATAGATTATAAAATTCATTTTTCAGTATTGTGTTGATGTATAGATTTTATCTCAGTATATGTTTTTTATTTTTATAACTTCATATAAAAAATCTGAGTTTTCAGGTAGTTTTAAGAATTTAAGATTTAAGGGAATATTTTTATCTTTAGGAATAAAAACAAGGATTTTACCTCTGTATTTTGGGTCGTTCCTAGTATAAAACATTTCTTTAAATTTCCCTATTCTAACTTTTATATTTCCAAAAGAAGGGTCAGCTAAATAAACAAATTTATCGTCCATACCTTTATAAACTGTAAAATGCTCATTTCTTCTTATTCTTACGAAAACAATAGCAGGAACTTTTAGTTTTCTTAATTCTTCTATATTTAAAGCTAAAGCAATAGCTTTGTATCCTTTTTCTTTAGCAAATTCAGCCAAATCAAAGAAAGAAAGTTTAAAATCTTCTTCCTCAAGTTCCTCTAACTTTTTATTTGCAAGCCCTTTCTTTTCCAAAACCCAA
>JAADDV010000122.1 GCA_013153795.1 Aquificota bacterium
TAGACATGTAAATAATGGAAAAAGAAATAAAGTAGCCTATATCTACACAAACGAAGACAATCAAGAAAAGAAAATAACCTACGGAGAGCTACTAGAACTGGTTAACAAAATAGCTAATGGATTGAAATCCCTTGGTGTTCAAAAAGGAGACAGGGTTGTTATATATATGCCTCTTGTTATAGAGCAGCTTGCAACAATGCTAGCCTGTGCAAGGATTGGAGCTATTCATTCAGTTGTTTATGCAGGCTTTAGTGCTAATGCTCTTAGAATGAGAATTGAAGATGCAAAAGCAAAAGTGGTTGTTACATCCACATGGACAAAAAGAAGAGGCAAAAAGATAGACCTTAAATCTGTTGTTGATGAAGCTGTAGATGGACTTGAATTTGTTGAGAATATTGTTGTTCTCCAGAGAGAAGGAGATGAGTTTGAGCTGGAAGAAAAAGAGATAGACTTTTATGAGCTTATAAAAGACCAGTCGCCTCAGTGTGAACCAGAAATAATGGATTCAGAAGACCCTCTATTTATCCTCTACACATCAGGCTCAACAGGAAAACCTAAAGGTGTTCTCCACACAATAGGAGGATATAACCTATATACCCATATAACAACAAAGTATGTGTTTGATATCCATGAAGATGATATCTACTGGTGCACAGCAGACCCTGGCTGGATTACAGGACACAGCTATATGGTTTATGGTCCTCTTTCTGTAGGAGTTACATCAGTTATAGCAGAAGGAGCACCAGACTATCCAGACCCAGGAAGATGGTGGTCTATTGTTGAAAAATACAGGGTTAACATCTTTTATACAGCTCCAACAGCAATAAGGCTGTTTATGAAGTATGGAGAGGAATGGCCTAAGAAGTATGACCTTTCATCTTTAAGGATACTTGGTTCAGTAGGAGAGCCTATAAACCCTGAAGCATGGATATGGTATTACGAGGTGATAGGAAAAGGACAGTGTTCAATAGTTGATACATGGTGGCAGACAGAGACAGGGGGGCATATGATAACAACTGTTCCAGCGTATCCGCAAAAACCAGGAAAAGCTGGAAAGCCATTTTGGGGTGTTGATGCTGATGTTGTTGATAAAAATGGAAATCCAGAAGAACCTAATAAAGTTGGTTATTTGGTAATTAAACAACCTTGGCCTTCAGCATTGAGAACTTGCTGGGGAGAGCCTGAGAGATTTGAGAAATACTGGACAGAGATAGACCATTATTATTTTGCAGGGGATTTAGCAACAAAGGATGAAGATGGATACATAATGATACTTGGAAGGGCAGACGATGTTATAAACGTTTCTGGACACAGGATAGGGACAGCAGAGGTAGAAAGTGCCTTAGTATCCCATCCAGCTGTGGCAGAAGCAGCTGTTATTGGTAAACCTCATGATGTTAAAGGGGAGTCTATAAAGGCGTTTGTGATACTAAAACAGGGAGAAGAGCCTTCAGAAAGTCTTATAAAAGATTTAAAAATGCATGTAAGGAGAGAACTTGGTTCACTGGCTGTGCCAGATGAGATAGAGTTTGTCGAAAAACTTCCAAAAACAAGAAGTGGAAAAATTATGAGGAGAGTTTTAAAAGCTAGAGAGCTTGGCATGCCTCTTGGAGATGTTTCAACACTAGAAGATTAAATTTTAGTATTGCATTGTAAAATTTCCCTCCTATATTTAACGGCAAATTGTTAGATATAGGAGGGTTTTTATAATGGAAGCTTTAGCATGGATGTCTAAAAAAAGAGAAGATGGAAAAGTTTTATGCACAGCATGTAATCAAAGGTGTGTTTTAGATAAAGGAGAAATAGGAAAATGTGGTATTAGAAGAGTTGGTGAAGATGGAAATCTTTATTTAACAACATATGGTCTTGCTGCGTCTTATAATGTAGACCCAGTGGAAAAAAAACCTTTATACCACTTTTTACCTGGCACTCCTATTTTTTCCCTTGGAACAGTTGGCTGTAATATGAGTTGTAAATTCTGCCAAAACTGGGAAATTTCTCAATATCCTCAAACTCATAATGGTGAGGTTTTTGGTGTTCCTTTAATGCCTGAGACTATTGTAAATATATGTAAAACAAATAATATTCCTTCTATAGCTTATACATATAATGAGCCTGTTGTTTTTTTTGAATATGCATATGACACCATGAAACTTGCTAAAGAACATGGAATAAGAAATGTGTTTGTCTCAAGTGGATATGAGACAAAAGAAGCTTTAGAAACTCTTAGACCTTATCTTGATGCTATGAATATAGACCTTAAAGCTTTTAATGATGAATTTTATAGAAAAATTGTTGGAGCAAGACTAAAACCTGTTCTTAAAACTATTGAACATGCAAAAGAACTTGGAATTTGGATAGAACTTACAACACTGATAATCCCAGGTGAAAATGACAGTGAAGAAGAATTAAGGCAAGCTGCAAGATGGATAGCTTCTTTAGATAAAAATATACCATGGCATCTATCTAGATTTTTCCCTGCTTATAAAATGATGGATCATCCTCCTACCCCAATAGAAACAATAAAAAGAGCTTATGATATAGCAAAAGAAGAAGGTCTAAATTATGTATATGTTGGAAACTTTGATGATGAAGATAGAGAATCAACTTACTGTCCAAATTGTGGTTTTAGAGTAATAGATAGAAGAGGACATTTAGGTCAGTATGTTATCAATCATTTAGAAGATGGAAGATGTCCAAAATGTAAAACAGAAATACCTGGTATCTGGGAATAAAGTTTTTTTCTCCTGCGTTTGAGCAGGAGAAAAAATCTATTTTACTTTTTTAATAAAAACTATAAAATCAGCAAATAATTTTTCTTTCTATTCTTATTTGTGCTCCTTATAGTTTTACAAAAACTGTAATCTTGATTAAAAATCTAACTTTTTTAGATAAAAATTTGCCTAATCTTTTTAAAAAAGCTAAGTTAATATTTGTTAACTTAATTTTTTCTTACTATTATTATTTCATACAGAATATATCGGAATTTTATGTAGTGCTATAATTATTGAATAAAATAGTCCAAAAGAATATGTTTGGAGGAAACGAATATGGCAAAAATAGTAATTGTTGGGGCAGGTTTTGCTGGTCATTATGCTGCTCTTGTAGGAGCAGATGCCCTTAAACGTAAAGGGCAACACGAAATTACTGTTATCAGTAGGGTTCCAAAATTCACTTATATACCTTCTCTTGTCTGGGTCGGCGTTGCTCAAATGGAAGCAGAAGAAACTCAATTTGACCTTAAACCTGTTTATGACAAAATGAAAATTAATTATATTCATGGAACAGTTACGGAAGTTCACCCTGATGAACAATATGTAGTTGCTGAGCTTCCTAATGGAGAAAAACAACAGGTAGATTATGATTTTGTTTTAATAGCAACAGGACCTTATCTTAACTTTGCTGCAACACCAGGTCTTGGACCAGAAAACGGTTATACTCAATCTATCTGTACTCCTCCTCACGCAACTAAAGCAGCATCTGAATATTTAGAATTAGTTAAAAGACTGGAAAAAGGAGACAAAGCAAAAATAGTTATTGGAACAGGTCATGGCCTTGCAACATGTCAGGGAGCGGCTTTTGAGTATATTTGTAATGTTCATAACGACCTTGTAGATAGAGGTCTTAGAGATAAAGTTGAAATAATGTGGCTTTCTAACGAGCCAAGACTAGGAGATTTTGGTATTGATGGTCTTGAAGCTAAAATGGGCTCTCTTATCTACACTTCAGAAATGATGGCTGAAGCTTTATTTGATGAATATGACATTAAATGGGAAATTAGAAGCCACGTTAGAAAAGTAGAAGATGGAAAAATATATACAGTAAATCTTGATGGAGAAGAAAAGGAATTTGACTTTGATTTTGCAATGCTCATACCACCATTTAAAGCTCAGCCTATTAAATGGATTGATAAAGATGGAAACGATATAACAGAAAAAATGTGTAATCCTGCTGGATTTGTTAAGGTTGATGCAAATTATGGAAAACCTTATGAAGAATTAGATGGTCCTGATTGGCCTAAAAAATATCAAAACCCCATTTATAAAAATGTTTTTGCTGCAGGAATTGCATTTGCTCCTCCTGGACCTTTATCTCAACCAGGGAAAGCTCCAGACGGCACTCCAATAGGACCAACACCTCCAAGAACAGGTTATACAGCAGAGCTCTCTGGTAAAGCTGCAATATTAAATATCATAGACATGATAGAAGGAAAAGAACCTTCTCATACTGCTTCTATGGCTGAAACTCCAGGACTTTGTGTTGCTTCAATGAAAAATCACTGGATAACAGGGGAAGCTGCAACTATAGCTATATATCCTGTTGCAAGAAACTATGAAAAATATCCTGAATATGGAAGAGATTTAGACCTTTGTGTTGCTGAAATTGGTCTTGCAGGTTCATGGTTTAAAGCTTTACTACACTATGCATTCCTTTACAAGCTTCAAGCTAAACCTGGTTGGAAATTAATACCTTAATTAAAATTTGGAGGGAAATATTATGCCAAAAAAACCTACACCAAAACCAAGATTTGTATTTACTGAAGCAGATAAAAAAAGAAGAAAAAATATTTTTATTCAGCTTTATAGATTTATAGTTTTAGGTCTTCACTTCTGGAAACTTTCTAGAATGTCTCACTAAAAAAAGCCCCGTTTTTGGGGCTTTTTCTTAAACTTCAGTCAAATTTTTTCAAATCTTCTTAAGTTATTTAAGTATTTCTAATTTTTGTGTAATAAATTTTTACAAAAAAACTTTTAATAACATATAATATAAATCTCTAATCTAATCTTTATTAACATAGGAAAAAGGTTGTGTCAGATAATGTAAAAAACAAAAATATCAGAAATCTTAAAGGTCCTGAAAAAGCAGCTATTTTGTTATCTTTATTGCCTGAAGAAGAAGCGGCAAAGATTTTTAGATACTTAAAAGAGCATGAAATTGAAAAACTTGTTAAGCAAATATTAGCTTTAGAAACACCTTCTAAAGAAGTTGCAAAATCTGTTTTAGAAGAAGCCTACGATACACTAAAAGAATTAACACCTTTAAAAATTGCTCCAGAAAATATTAAGAAAGTTTTAGAAAAAGCTCTTCCTCCAGATAAATTAGAAAAACTTCTAACAGAAACATTTTCTGCTGAAGAAGGAAAAGCTATATTTAGAGAACTTGAAAAGATGGACCCTAAATTTATTGCAAATATGCTTAAAAATGAACATCCACAGGTCATTGCTCTTGTTTTATCTCAGCTTTCACCTACAAAAGCAGCAGACATTATTCAGTATCTCCCTAAAAGAATGGGAGTAACAAATCTTCAGGAAGAAGTAATAAAAAGAATTGCTTCTATAGAAAAAATATCATATGACATGGTTAAAGTTGTTGCTGATACATTGGAAGAAGAACTAATGACTATCGGTGCAGGTAAAGAGGAAAGCTTAAGTGGTATAGATGTAGCAGCAGAGATTGTTAATATTCTCCCTAAAGAACTTACTCAAGAAATTCTTGAAGAAATTAGAAAAGAAAATGCTTCTTTAGCAGATGCTATAGAAGAAAGAATGTTTAAATTTGAAGATATTGTTAAACTTGATAATAGAGCTATCATCGAAATTCTTAAAGTTGTTGATAAAAACGACCTACTTATTGCTCTTAAAGGAGCTCCACAAGAAATTCTTGATAAGTTTCTGTCTAACATGTCAAAACGTGCAGCTCAAATGTTTTTAGAAGATATGGAAGTTTTAGGACCTGTTAAAAAATCTGATGTAGAGAAAGCTCGAAAGAAAATCATAGCTACTATTAAGAGCCTCATAGAAAAAGGTATTATTGAATATGGCGCTGGGGAAGAAATGATATAGCTTTATCTAAAGAAAGAATATAAGGAGGTTTCTTTTGTCTGAAGAATTTCTATCTCAAGAGGAGATAGACGCATTACTTGGTGGTGGGGAGAGTGAAGAAAAAAAAGAGGAACAACCTATAGAAACTGATGAAGCTCGCCCTTTTGATTTTTCAGAAGTTGAACATATAAAGAAAGGTGGTCTTCCTGGCCTTGATATGATTTTTGAAAGATGGATAAAACTTTTCAGAGAAGAGGTTAGGAAGATAATACATGATATAGGAATGGTTTCTAAGGATAATATGTATATATCCCGTTTTAATCCTTTTATGATGAAAATTCCCCTTCCTGCTAGTTTCTCTATCTTTACAATGAGACCACTAAAAGAAAATGCTCTTCTTATAATAGATTCAAGGCTTGTTTTTACTGTTATAAGCGTTTTATTTGGAGGTCCTGCCCAACCTTTTAAAGTAGAAGGAAGAGAGTTTACAAAACTTGAAACAAAGATAGTTAATGATTTTGTGGAAGTTATTTTAAAGACTTTTGAAGAGGTATGGGAAAGTCTTTATCCAATAAGTATTGAGCTTGTTTCCATAGAGCTTAATCCAAGCTTAGCTAAGATAGTTTCTCCAAATGAAAAAATTATTGTTGTTGAATGTAGTCTTGATATAGGAGGATATGAAGCTCCTTTTTTCTTTGTTTTTCCTCAAGGGATGTTTATGCCTATAAAAGATATAGTTTATTCTCAATCTCCTTTAACAGAAGACCCTGTCTGGAAAGACAATTTAACTGAAAAGATTTTAAAACTTAAACTTAAACTGACTTTAGAATTACTTAGAAAAAAATTTAAAATAAAAGATATTTTAGCTTGGGAAGAAGGCACAGAAATACAGCTACATGTATCAAAAGACAATGAATTTCCTCTTTATGTAGAAGATAGTAAAAAATTCCTAGCTAAACTAGGAAAAGTAGAAAATAAATATGCAGCTTTAATAACGCAGAAAATAATAAATAATGATATTAAAGAGGTTAGAGATGGAGGAAAAGAAGACTCCTGAAGAGAGTCAAGAAGAAGAAAAACAGGATAAATTTGCTGAAGCGTGGGATAAAATGGCTGAACCTGAGGAAAAAGAGGAAACTATATCAACTCCAGATGAAAATGTAGATGAGGAAGCTTTAGCTCAGAAATGGGAAAAAATTACAGAAGATAAAACAGAAAAATTAGAGACAGTTTTAAAAGAAAAAATATCAGATAAAGAAAGTCTTGCTATAGAAAAAGAAAAACTTGAAATTTTTATGGATATTCCTCTAGAAATATCTGTAGAAATAGGACAAACAGAGCTTCCTTTAGAGGAAATTTTAAGACTTGCTCCTAACTCAATAGTAGAGTTAGACAAATTTATTAACCAGCCTGTTGATTTAAAAGTAAATGGTAAACTTGTTGCAAAAGGAGAGCTTTATACTGTTGAAAATCATTTTGCAATAAAAATAACAAGTATTATTACAGCTCAAGAAAGACTTAAGCTATTTTCAGAAGAGTTCGAATAAAGAAAAAAAGGGAGAGTGAAAGCAGATGGCTATAAATTTTCAACCAATATACGTCTTAGCTTCAGGAGGAAAAAGAGCTTTAGAGCAGCTGAACATAACAACAAACAATATAGCAAATGTAGATACACCAGGATTTAAAAAGATTCTCCTAAAAGAAATGAGTCAGTATATTCCTAAAAATCAAGGAGATACAAAAGACCTATTTGTTTTCCCAAGATTTGAAGCCTCACCAGTAGTTTTGCAGCAAGGTCAGCTTGAAGAAACAGGAGAGCCTTTAGACCTAGCTATACAGGGAGATGGTTTTTTCAATATACAAACACCGAATGGAACTGTTTATACAAGAGATGGACATTTCTTTTTAGACCCAGAAGGATATATAGTTGATGCAAGAGGAAATTATCTTCTAGATGAAGGAGGAAATAGAATACAGTTAGAATCGACAGAAAATCTTTCTATCTCTCAACTTGGAGAAATATTTCAAAATGGAGAACTGGTAACAATAATAAAAATATCAAACTTCACAGATGTAATTCCTATAGGCGGAAACTACTACAGACCAAATGGAAATGAAATTCCAGCAGAAGTAGTTATAAATCAAGGGTTTTTAGAAAAATCTAATGTAAATCCAGTTAAAGAGATGATTTCTCTTATAGATGCCCAAAGAAGATTTGAGATTTATGGAACACTAATGAGAAGTTTAGATGCAATGGAACAAAAAGCCAATGAAATAGGAAGAGCCTAACTTTTTTTCTTTTCTTTAAAAGAAAGACATTCTTTCCCTGAAGCTTTTTTAACCTCTATTGATGGAAGTAAACGACTTTTAAAACCAAAAGCTTTGCATCCGTAAGGAAAATTTTTATCCCACGTTATATAAAAGTATTCACATTTATAGCAGTTTATCTTTTTCATAAGTTTGAAAGCCACTGACCAAAAAAGGCCATAAATAAAAATCTTGGAAGCCTTCCAACAAAAGCTGCTATTGAAAATCCTAAAACCGGCATCTCAAAAATACCAGCCATCCAGCAAACAACTTTAAAAGGAATAGGAGTTATAGCTGCAACAATAACAGCCCATATACCGTATTTTCTAAAAAGAATTTCCCCTTTTTCATAATGTTTTTCAGATATAAACTTCTTTAAAACAGGCTCCCCTAAAAACTTTCCTAAAAAGTATCCAACAAGTCCACCTAAAACACTTCCAATAGTCGCTACTAAAGCAGCTTTTAAAGGAACAAGACCAAAAGCAGTCCCACCTGTTATAAAAGGGTCTGGAGGGACAGGCTGTATTATACTTTCTGTAAAAGAGACAATAAAAATCCCAAGGTATCCATAATCAGCAACGATTTCTTCTGCCCACTGTTTTAAACCTTCAAACATCAAAAATATCCTTTACCTTTATTTTTTTTCCAAAAACTTCTATCTCTTTATCTAGAGGGAAAATCTGAACATTTAAATACTCTTTTTTATATGGATTTGAGTAAACTTCTATCTGATTTTGGTTTAAATCTACTATCCATACTTCTTTTACTTTGTATTTTGCATACAAAGGAAGTTTTATTTCTCTGTCTTTTTCTAGTGTTGTATCAGCTACTTCTATTAAGATTTCTATATACTTTGGCTTTGGATGTTGTTTTTCTTTTCTGAAATCTTTTTTTGCTACAACAATATCTGGCTCTGGAAGATTTTCTTGGGATAGAAAAATAGGATTTTGAACTCTAACATCGTATTTTTTCTCTAAATCCTCATTTTGAAAAAGAACCTTGTTTAAGATTTTACTTAAATTGTCTACTATAATCGCATGTCTGAAACCTATAGGACTCAACTTAACAACCTCGCCATTTAAAAGTTCAACCTTTTCATCAGATTTGAAAATCCCCACTTCATACATTTTTTCCAAATCTTTTACTTTGAACTTGTATCTAAAACTCTCTGGTTTTTTAGGTTTCATCCTTTTTTCTTTTATTGCTGTAGCCATGATAATCACCTTCCTAAAAAAGAAGCTTTTTTGCCTCTTTTATGTTTCCACTTTTATATTCTCAGGTTTTATCCTTGCAAACTTCCTTTTCCCAACTTGAAGAACAAACTCTTGTGATAAATCTATTTCAAAATATGGGTCTGTAAATTTATTTCCATCTATTTTTACAGCGCCGCCTTTTATAAGCCTTCTTGCTTCAGATTTGGAAGGAGCAAATCCAAGTTTATAAACAAGTTCATACAAAGGTATTTTCTTTTCTTCTGTAGCTATTACAACTTCTGGCTCTGGGATATCTTCTGGGAGCTCTCTTTTTGAATGAACCTTTTCAAAATGCTCTTTTGCTTTTATTGCAGCTTCCTCATCGTGGAATCTTGTAACAATATACATAGCAAGCTGCTTTTTAACTTCCATAGGATGAAGAACACCAGCTTCAACATCCTTTTTCATCTTTTCTATTTCTTCAACAGTAAGGTCTGTCAGCAGTTCCCAGTAATCCCACATAAGCTCATCAGGAATAGACATAATTTTTCCAAACATCTCTTCAGGAGGCTCTGTTATCCCTATGTAGTTTCCATAAGATTTACTCATTTTTCTAACGCCGTCAGTTCCAACAAGCAAAGGAAGAAGAATTGCAACCTGCGGTTTCTCAATACCATATTCTTTTTGTATGTCCCTTCCTATAAGAAGATTAAACCTCTGGTCAGAACCACCAAGCTCAACATCAGCTTTTATAGCAACAGAGTCATAAGCCTGTAATAATGGATATATAAATTCATGAATAGCAATAGGCTTGTTTTCCTTAAATCTTTTTTTGAAATCATCTCTTTCAAGCATTCTTGCAACAGTGTATTTTGCTGTAAGCCTTATCAGGTCTTCAGCTTTCATATCCCCAAGCCACTCACTATTAAAAACAACAACAGTTTTTTCAGGGTCTAAAACTTTGAAAACCTGCTCTTTGTATGTCTTTGCATTTTCTAAAACCTGTTCTTTTGTTAGTGGAGGTCTTGTTTTATCCCTTCCTGAAGGGTCTCCAATCATAGCTGTAAAATCTCCAATGATAAAATAGACAATGTGTCCAAGCTGCTGAAAAGTTCTAAGTTTTTGAAGTAAAACTGTGTGTCCAAGATGAAGGTCTGGAGCTGTCGGGTCAAAACCAGCTTTTATAATAAGGGGTCTTCCTTCTTTTAATTTTTCTAATAATTCTTTTTCATCTATTATTTCAATAACACCTTTTTTAATAATATTTAGTTGTTCTTCAGGGGATAGCCCATGAAAATATTGCAACTATAATACCTCCTTAATATTCTTTATCATTCTCTTTTATTATAAAGAAAAAGTTAAGAATGTTTATAAATTTCTTATTATCCCTTAAAATAATTAATTCTAAGAAATCTGCAAAATTATAAATCTGGAGAGAGGAGCGCATGTTTACAAAAATCAGTGAATCAAAATGGATGAAAATAGTTCTTTTTATAACAACTTTTGCATTTGTTGGGACAGCTCTTGTTGCTCTTATTGTTTATAAAATGTCTGGCAAAATTGCTGGAGCAGTAGAAGTAAATGGAAGAGAAATATCTATGCAAAGATATATGTATGAAGTAAATCTTATCCAAACTAACCTGGAAAGACAGGGAGTAGACATAGCTCCTTTAAGAAAAGCAATAAGACAGCAAGCTCTAAACAATATAATAAATGAAGAACTTGTATATCAAGAAGCAGAAAAAGAAGGTTTAGTTGCAACAAAAGAGGAAGTTAAAGAAGCTATTCTTAATATTCCGGCTTTTCAAGAAAACGGTGTTTTTAGTAAAGAAAAATATCTTGCAATAATAAATAGTATGGGAATTTCTCCTCAGTTTTTTGAAGAAATTTTAAGAAGACAACTTTCTCAAGAACATATTTTTTCTATGATAGATGGAGCAACATACATAACAAAAGAAGAAATAAAACCTGTCCTTGAAAAAGAGCTATCTCTTATATCTGGAAAAATTTTAATAATAAAACCTGAAATATCTATTTCTGAGGAAGAG
>JAADDV010000019.1 GCA_013153795.1 Aquificota bacterium
ATCCTCTTTTCTGCCGAGCCTTAGGATTTTTGAACTTTTCTTAATGCCACTTTTTATCTTCTCTTTAAAAGGGGAGTTTATGTGAATTATCCATTTGCACTGGTGGAGTTTTTGAAAGGGGATAATGTTAGTTTTAAGCTCTTTTTTTGTTTGTAATAATAACTGCTTCTTTTTGAAGGATACTGATTTAAAATAGCTCTATATGGAAGTTGATGAGACCAAAAGATGATAGGCTGTAAACCGATAAACTTAGTATATCTGAACAATAGAAACCTAAAAAAATCTGCTAAAATTTTTGATGGAGAGTATTTAGTGGAAATGCTGTGAGTGTCAAGGAGCTTTATAAATGAAAGTTTTAACACATAAGCCAAAGCCATTTGTAAAATGGGCAGGTGGAAAAAGGCAACTTATAAAAATTTTAAAATTTTATCTACCAATTGAATATAAAACTTATATAGAGCCTTTTGTAGGCGGTGGAGCTTTATTGTTTGAAACTCTCCCCAAAAAAGCTATTATAAATGATATAAATGCAGAATTAATTAACGCATATAACGTAATAAAGAATAATGTAGATGAATTAATTGAAAGTTTAAAATATCACAAAAATGAAAAAAATTATTACTATTACATCAGAAGTTTAGATCCCGATAAACTAACTCCTATAGAAAGGGCAAGTAGATTTATATATCTAAACAAAACTTGTTTTAATGGTTTATATAGGGAAAACTCAAAAGGTAAATTTAATGTTCCCTTTGGGAATTACAAAAATCCCAAAATAGTTGATGAAGAAAATCTAAAAGCTATTTCTGAATATTTAAACACTTATGATATAAAAATTTTCAATGGAGATTATAAAGAAGTTTGCGAATTAGCAGAAAAAGGAGATTTCATATATTTTGATCCCCCTTACTATCCTCTAAATAAAACTGCATCATTTACTAAATATAACAAATACGACTTTACAGAAAAAGACCAAATTGAATTGGCAAATCTATTTAAAGAATTGGATAGAAAAGGCTGTTATATTTTGTTATCTAATTCTAATACAAACTTTATAAGAAAGCTTTATAAAGATTACGAAATAATTGAATTAGAAGCAAACAGATTTATAAATAGTAAAGGAGATAGGAGAGGTAAAAGCAAAATAGAAGTTTTAATCAAAAATTTTTAATAAGAGTTTTAATGGATAGAAAAGAAGCATTAGAAAAAGGAAAATTATTAATAGGAAAAGATTTAAGAAAGCTTGCAGACGAATTAGGTATAACTGTGTTTAAAGAAGGAAAGAAAAACAAAGGTTGGGCTGGGCATGTAATTGAAAGGTATTTAGGACTACCTTTGAACTCATCTCAAGCTCCAAACTTTGGTTCATGGGAACTGAAAGTTATTTCTTTAAAGCATTTAAAATCAGGAGATTTAACGATTAAAGAAACAATGGCTATAACAATGATTGATCCAATAAATGTTGTCCAAACACCTTTTGAAGAAAGTCATTTGCTATTAAAATTAAAGAAAATCCTTATTTTTGCACGTGTTTGGGAAGGAAAAGAAGAGCCTCACTCAATATTACACGGAATATATGAATTTGATTTAACTAATAGGGAACTGTATGAACAGATAAAAGAGGATTATGAGACAGTGAGAAAAGTAATAAAAACAAAAGGTTTTAACTCCTTAACAGGAAAAATGGGAGTGTATATTCAGCCACGTACAAAAGGAAGAGGTCATGGAAGCAAAACAAGAGCTTTTTATGCTAAAAAAAATCTTTTAAAGAAAATAATTTTTGGAAAATAAGCTTGCCAAACACATAAATATTATGTTCAATCTCATAAAATTTTCACTGTCTGAGTTTAGAATAAACTTTATGATTTTTTTTAAAAGAGTCTTAGCAAGCTTTGTTTTGATAGGTTTTTTGTTTAATGTTTTTCATGATTTTGTATTTTATAAAGTAGACCCCTGTGCTGATTATATTGTTTCATACCTGAGTATAGATAAAGAAAAAACCCAAAAAGATACTTTTTGTAAGATACATCATGAATTGCATCAAAACTATATAGAACCTGAAGTTTTTATTCAGATAAATTCTACTCAGAATGAATACACATTTTTCTACCAAAAACCACATATAAAACCTTGTCAAACATCTATTTTTAAACCGCCTAAAACTGCCTAAATCTGTCTTTTTACACCCTTATTCTGTCTATATTCCCAAATACAAAGGAGGTTAATATGTTTCGCAGTGTATTTGTTGTATTTTTAGTTAGTTTTTGCGTTGCATTAGGAGAAACATTTGAAGAAGTTCTTAATGAAAGTCTAAAAAATAGCTATCTAGTAAAACAAAAGCTTTATCAGGTAAAAGCTTTAGAAGGAAATATTTTTTCAGCAAAAGCTCTAAACAATCCTGAAATATCTATAGAATTTGGAAGGCTATACTCTCAAACAGACAGTGGAGTAGCTCTAACAGCATTGTCTATTCAGCAGCAACTAAGACTATGGGGGGAAAGAAAGTATGCAAAAGAAGCAGCTGTTTTACAGAAAAAATCCAGTGAGTTTATGTTTAAAAGCTTTATAAACAGTTTTTCTGGAGAAATTTATAAGAAGTTTTATGAAGGTTTATACAAAAAAGAGCTTATTAAGGCAAAAAAGCAGGAGCTTGAGCTTTTGAAACAGCTATACAGTTTTCTTAAAAAAAGTTATAAACTTGGAGAAAGTGTTCTTTTAGATATTCTGCAAGTAGAAAAAGACATTCAGATTGTTTCTGTACAACTTGAAAATCTAAAAGCCCAATATAAAAAGTCTCTTCAAGAAATCTCTGTTTATACAGGAAGAAAAGTAGAAGACATTCAGGGAGATTTTTATCTGCTGAAAGACATTAAGGACACAGATATGCAAAAGCTTCCTTCGTTAGTTTTACTGGATTATATGGAGCAGTCTTTAGAAAAGCAGATAAAAAGACAAAAAGCTCTTTCAAAACCTCAAATTTCTTTAGGTTTAACAGCTGAAGAAGACCCTGTAGATTTAGGGAAGTATGAGTTTGGAGTTTCTCTTTCTTCAACGATTCCTGTTTTTTATAAAAGACAGGGAGAAATTTTATCCCTTGTCTACCAGAAAAAAGCAGTTTTATCCCAAAAAAAACAGGTTTTTCTTGAAACACAAGCAAAAGTGCAAAGTTTAAAAAATCAATATCAGGTTTTTAAAAATCAGATACAAAAAATAAAAACAGAAACACTAAAGAAGATAGAAAAAGCTTTAAAACTTGCTGAAGAAAGCTACAAACTTGGAGCTATCTCTTTCTTTGAGTATTCATCTGTTAGAAAACAGTATTTTGAAACTCTTGTATTTAAAAATCAGCTTGTAAATCAGGCTCACCAGATTTATGGGGACTACCTAAAAATCGTAGGAATAAAAGAAGGAGGTTTAAAATAATGAGAGTTTTACTTTTGGTTTTTGCTTTCATATTTTCTGTAGCTTTAGCAGAAGAAGAAAACATCGTTTCAAAAACTGATATTATCCCTTTAGATGTTCAAAAAAGACTTGGAATAAAAGCAGAAAAAGTAAAAAGGCAGACAATAAACATTACAAAAACATACCCAGCTGTTGTAAGGGACGACCTTACGCTGTCAGAAGCTATTTATTCACCGGTAGATGGACTTGTTAGAAAACTTTTAGTAAAAGAGGGAGACCATGTAAAAAAAGGACAAGCTGTAGCATATGTTTATTCGCCAGCTATTGCCCAGATGATAGCTAATATAAAACAGGCAAGAGTAAAGCTAAAAACAGCAAAAGAACTTTATCTAAAAGAAAAAGAGCTTTTTGAGAAAAAAGTTATTCCGTATAACAGATTTTTTAAAGCAAAACTTGAGTATGAAAATGCAAGAGCAAATCTGAATGCTTTACTGGAAAGTCTCAGAATTTATGGAGAGATAAAAAACAATCTTCTTGTTCTCAGAACAACAATGGAAGGATATGTTGCAAAACAGAATGTAGTAAAAGGGGACAGTGTAGGAATAGACAAAATGCTTTTTAAAATCCATGCTCATGATAGGCTCTGGACAGTTGCCTTTGTTCCAGTTGAAGAAAGTGTTCTTATGAAAAAAGGATTAAAGGCAACTGTTGTATCACCTTTAGGAAAAACAACAGGAGTTGTTGATTTTGTCAGTCATTCTGTAGACCCAGACACAAAAAGAGTAGAGGTTAGAGTTATCACAGACAATAGAAAAGAAGTTTTAAAACCAGGGATGTATGTTGATGCTGTTTTCAAAATAGGAAATATAACAGGACTCTTTGTCCCTGCTTCAGCTGTTGTTATGAAAGATGGGGAATTTTTTGTTTTTCTGAAAGAAGGAGAGCATTTCAAACCTGTAAAAGTTGAAGTTGGAAGGAGAATAAACGGACTTTATGAGATAAAAAGTGGCTTAAAAGAAGGTCAGGAAGTTGTTGTAAAAGGAACAATTCATCTGAAAGCTAAATTCTTCGGCGAGGCAGAGGAATAGTCATGAGTGTTTTTCTTTTCTTTCAAAAACAGATAGAAGCTTTGGCATCCATAAAGGAAGTGTTCCATACACCAAAATCATTAAAAGAAGCATTAAACCTACAAAGACAATTAAACTATCCATCTTTATCCTCTGTTTTTTTCCAAATAAGTCCTGTTAAAACAACAGTGAACTCTATCAAAAATATTTCTTTTTCTAAAGGAGAAGGATTTTTTACATATTCTTTTAACAAATCACCAAGATACATTAAAACAAGAATAAATAGGACTCTTAAACCTCTTCTTATTTCCTTAAGTTCTTCATACTTAACACTTTTTATACTTTCTGTTTTTGTTTTTTCTGAAAACTTAAAGCTAACCAGTAAACTAAGAGACCAAATAGTGCAACAATACCACCTAAAAACAATATATTCAAAGCTTCAGGACTCATTATCCTTCTCCTTTAAAGAGCTTAGGAATACACCAATAGCTAATTCCAAGCTCATTAAGTCCTTTAAACAAGTCCATGTGTGAATTATATCAAAAAGCAGGAGGTTGAGATGATAAAGCTGATATTACAATACAGACTTCTTATACTGTTTCTCATTATTGGTCTTGTATCTTACGGATACTACTCTTTTAAAACAATTCCTGTTGATACATTTCCAGACCCAACCCCTATACAGGTAAATATATACACAGAAGCACCTGGATACTCAGCTGAAGAAGTTGAAGCCCTTATTACAAAAAGAATAGAAACTGTTATGTCTGGAATAAAAGATGTAGAAAAAGTTAGAAGCGAGAGTATACCAGGACTTTCCTACGTTTCTATCTTTTTCAAAGATGGGACAGATATCTACTTTGATAGAAGACTTGTAATGGAAAAACTTCCAGAAGCCCAAAGCCAATTGCCAGAAGGCATTGTTCCTATAATGGGACCAAACACTTCTGGTCTTGGAAATGTTCTTCTTTATGCAGTTATAGACCAGTCAGGAAAGTATTCTCTTACAGACTTAAAAACAATAGAAGAGTGGACAATAAGACCTATTTTGAAATCTGTTGACGGAGTAGAAGATATATCCCAGTGGGGACCAGATAAAGCCTTTCTTGTAAAGCCGATTCTTGAAAACCTTCTTAAATACAAACTTACTCTTGATGATGTTTTTGAAGCTATAGACAAAAACGGAGGACTTGCAGGAGGAGGATACACAAAAACCCCTGAAGGAGACCTTGTTATAAGAGGCGTTGGAAGTATAATATCAATCAACCAGATAGAAAATATTCCTGTA
Organism: Aquificota bacterium; assembly: GCA_013153795.1. Lineage (GTDB taxonomy): Bacteria > Aquificota > Aquificia > Aquificales > Hydrogenothermaceae > JAADDV01. Next base: position 5,758 of record JAADDV010000019.1, read on the forward strand.
AAAACAGATATTGGACAGGTCATAAAAGTAAAAGATGTTGCTGTTGTTGAAGAAGGAGAAGTTCCCCAAAGAAGAGGAGCATTTACTCTAAACGGAAGGGAAGTTCAGGGAAATATTGTTCTGAAAAGAGTTGGCTCAAATACACAGGAAGTAATAAGAGCTCTTAAAGAAAAAATAAAACAGCTTAACGAAAGTGTCCTTCCAGAAGGAGTAAAAATTAAAATCCTTTATGACCAGTCATACCTTACAGAAAAAGCACTTTCTACAATAGAAAAAGCACTTCTTGAAGGGATAATCCTTGTCTCTATAGCTATGATACTTTTCCTAGGTAATATAAGAGCTGCTGTTCTTGTTATTCTCTCTATTCCTTTTACACTTCTTATTTCTTTTATACTTATGAAAGAGTTTGGTCTCACAGCAAACCTAATGTCCCTTGGAGGTCTTGCTATAGGTCTTGGTTTATTTGCAGATGCAACAGTTGTTGTTATTGAAAACATTTTCAGACATTTAAGCCATGGCTTTGGTAATCTTAAACAAAAGCAAAACAAACTTGAAATAATCAGACTTGCTGTAGAAGAAATAATAAGACCTGTTACTTTTGCCATTCTCATTATTATGGTAGTCTTCCTTCCAATATTCAGTTTTGAGTCTGTAGAAGGAAAGTATTTTAAGCCTCTTGCTCTGACAATTATATTTGCTTTAGCTTCTTCCCTTTTTGTTGCTATTGTAGCTATGCCTGTTTTAGCCTTTTTTGTTTTAAAACCAGGAAAAGAAAAAAGTTTCCTTATGGATATTATAGAGAAAGCTTACTTCTCTGTTCTTAGAGTTGCCATGAAAATAGCAATTCCTCTTTTTGTTATCACTGTAGCAGCTTTTGCTTTTAGTCTTTTCCTACTAACAAGAATTGGAACAGAGTTTACACCCGAACTTGATGAAGGAGCTGTTTTAATAGAAACATATTTAGACCCAAACATATCTTTAGATGAAAGTAAAAAAGTTGCAGAGTATATAGAGCAGCAAGCAAAAAGCTTTGATATTGTGGTAAATGCATTTACAAACATAGGAAGAGCAGAGAAAGGAGAAGTTCAGGATGTAAACTATATGGAAACATGGATACTCCTTAAGCCCTATAAAGAGTGGAAAAAGTTCAAAACAAGAAAGGAGTTTGAAGAAGCTCTAAGGGAAAAATTAAAAGACCTTCCTGTTGCAGGACTTATTTTTACCCAGCCAATAGCCATGAGAATAGAAGAACTTTTATCAGGAGTAAAAGCAACTGTTGCAATAAAAATATTTGGAGATGACCTGAATAAGATTAACGAAATAGCATATAAAGTTGAAGAAGTAGCAAAAAACACAAAAGGAGCAATAGACGTAGAAACAGAAGCCCAAACAGGAAAACTACAGCTTCAGATAACACCTAAATACCACACCCTATACAAATATGGTTTTTCTGTAGAAGATTTATTGTCTCTGATAGGAAAATATATGGCAGGAGTTGAGGTAAACCAGCTTAGAAAAGGTCTTATAAGCTTTCCTATAATGGTAAAAATCCCTAACTTTTATTTAAATGATATAGATAAAATTAAAAATATTCCTTTTTATAAAACAGATAGCGGGACATTACTACGTTTAAAAGATATAGCTGATGTAAAAATTGTTCCTGGATTTTTCAAAATAAGACATGAAAATGGCCTTAGATATGCCCTTGTTCAGCTAAATATAGAAGGAAGAGACCTTGGAGGTTTTATAAAAGAGCTTAGAGAAAACATAAAAAAACATATAAAACTTCCAGAAGGATATTTTGTTCAGTTTGCAGGACAGTTTGAAAACCAGGAAAGAGCTATGAAAAAACTATCTATAGTGGTTCCTATCGCTATTCTTCTTATATTCCTACTTCTTTATATAAACTACAACTCTATTAGAGATGCTTTAATAATCATGTTAAATGTTCCTTTCGCAACAATTGGAGGAATTGTAGCCCTTTATATTTCAGGATTTCATCTTTCTGTTCCAGCAGCTATTGGTTTTATTGCTGTGTTTGGTATTGCAACTCTTAATGGAGTTGTTCTTGTTTCTTATATAAGACAGATGTTAGATGCTGGTATGGATATAGATAAAGCTATAGAAAGAGCAACAAAGCTAAGACTTAGACCAATTCTTATTACAGCAACAGCTGCTTCCTTAGGTCTTATACCTATCCTTTTCACAAATGATATAGGCTCAGAAATTCAAAAACCTATCGCTGTTGTTGTTATAGGAGGTATATTCACATCAACATTCTTAACATTAATTTTATTACCTTCTATTTACAGAGGTGTTTATCTTTTCTTGGAGAGAAGAAAAGATAAAAATGAAGTTAAAATAAGATAGTAAACATAAAAAACTAGAGAAGGGAAGATGTTTATAGGAAGTATTGTTTTTGATATTTATATACCGCATTCTGGGTCATTAAAGGAAAAAAGAATGATTATTCGCTCTTTAAAAGAAAAACTTAAAAAAAAATTTAATGTTTCTGTTTCCGAAGTTGGGGATGTAGAAAAATGGCAAACTGCTCAAGTTGCAGTAGTAACAGTGACACCAGATAAAAACCAGACAGAAAAAGTAATTCAAAATATAATAAACTTTGTAGAAACAAACTACCCTGAAATTCATATAAATGTATATAAGGAGATTTTTTAATGGCAAGAAGAAGTCATAAATCTGAAAAAGTAAATGAAGCAATAAAAAGAGCTTTAAGTGAAATCTTTTTAGAAGAGCTTCCTCCTGAAGCTGGAAATATGATAACTGTACTGAGAGTAGATACAGCAAAAGACCTTTCTAAAGCTGAAGTTTATATATCTTCTTTAAAAGATACAGAAAAAATAGTAGAAGAGCTAAATCAAAAAAGTGGTTATATTAGATATCTTTTAGGACAAAAAATAAAGATAAGAAAATTACCAGAATTACATTTTATTCATGTTCCAGAGTTACCTTTATAACAATCTAATTAGGAGGATATTTTATGAAGTGGAAAATAGGAAGTGTTATTTTGTTAATTCTTGCAGGAATATATGCTTTTTCTATTTATTCCTATAAGTCTACTCCTAAGATTGCTTTAATAGAAATTAATGGTGTTATTTCAAGCTCTACAGAGACAATAAGACAGATAAGAATAGCAGAAAAAGATAAATCTATTAAAGGAATAATTCTTCATGTTAACAGTCCTGGAGGTGCTGTAGGTGCATCTCAAGCTATATATAGGGCTATTGAAAAAATAAGAGAAAAGAAACCTGTTGTTGTTTCTATGGAAAACGTAGCAGCATCAGGTGGTTATTATGTTTCTGCTCCAGCTAATATTATTTATGCAAATCCCGGGACAATAACAGGAAGTATAGGGGTTATTATCCAGCATGTTGATGCAACAGAAATCTTAAATAAGATAGGATTAAAAATAGAAAATATTAAAAGTGGAAAACATAAAGATATTTTATATCCAAACCGTAAGTTAACTCCAGAAGAAAAGAAACTTATAGAAGAAACAATTTTAGATGTTTATGACCAATTTTTAGATGCGATAGTAAAATATAGACCTATACAAAAAGAAGAGTTAAAAAAAATTGCTGATGGAAGAATTTTCAGTGGAAGGCAGGCAAAAGAGCTTAAACTGGTTGATAAACTTGGAAATATACAAGATGCTATCGAAGAAGCAAAAAAAATTTCAAAAGCCGAAAAAGCTATTGTTATAAAGTTGACTAAGCCAAAAGGCTTTTTACAAAAACTTGTTGAAGGAAAATTAGGAGTCTCATTTGATACATATATTTCATCAGGAATATACTATTTACTTTCTTTCTGATTATAATCATAACTATGTTTTAAATAGTTAAATATGATGTATAAAATTGAAGAAAAGATTTGGGAGGTATTTATTTATGAGTTCAGCAATTGATTTTAAAGTAACAGAAGCTGCAGCAAATGAAATTAAAAAAATAGCAGATGAACAAGGAATTGAAAATCCTATTTTAAGGGTAAGAGTTGTTCCAGGAGGTTGCTCAGGGTTTCAATATGCAATGGGATTTGATGAAGAAATCTCTGAAAATGACAAAGTAATTGAACTTTCAAATGGAGTTAAAATAGCTATAGATGAATTTAGTGCTCCATATATAGGTGGTGCTGAGTTAGATTATGTAAATGATTTTATGGGCGGTGGATTTACTATCAAAAATCCAAACGCTGCAAACTCTTGTGGTTGTGGAAACTCTTTCTCTTGCTAAGCATAAAAGGGGCTTTTAAGCCCCTTTTAAAATTTCTATAGCTTTTTCTGTAATTAATCTACCTCTGGGAGTTTTTTCAATAAAACCTTCTCTTAAAAGATAAGGTTCAATAATTTCCTCTATAGTATTTTTATTTTCAGAAAGAGCTGAAGCTATTGTATTCAACCCAACAGGCTTTCCACCATATTTTAAGAGGATACTTAAATATTTTTTATCTATAGGGGATAAACCATTTTTATCTATTTCAAAAAATTCTAAAGCTTTTAAAGCTATATCAACAGTTATATTTTTTTCTCCTCTTACTGTCGCATAATCTACAACTCTTTTTACAATCATATTTGCTATTCTTGGAGTTCCTCTTGAGCGTTTGGCTATTTCTAAAGCTGCCTCATCTGTTATTTCTAAAGAAAAAAGATTTACATTTCTTTTTATTATTTTTGAAAGAGATTTTTCATCATAAAAATCAAAGTTTAAAATAAGTCCAAATCTAGATAAAAGAGGAGAGGTTAACATACCTGCTTTTGTAGTTGCTCCAATAAGAGTAAACCTTGGAATATCAAGTCTGATTGACCTTGAGCTTTTTCCTTTCCCAATAAGAATATCTATTTTAAAATCTTCCATAGCAGGGTAAAGAGTTTCTTCAACAGCAGGATTCAATCTATGAATTTCATCTATAAAAAGGATATCCCCTTCTTCCAAAGAAGAAAGAATTCCAGCTAAATCACCTTTTTTATCAAGAGTAGGGCCTGAAGTGATTTTTATATTTTTCCCAAGCTCATTAGCAACTATTTGTGCCATAGATGTTTTACCAAGTCCCGGAGGTCCTGAAAAAAGAATATGGTCTAAAGGCTCATTTCTTTTTTTTGAAGCTTCAACAAGAAGTTTTAATTTTTCTTTTACTTTTTCCTGTCCTATAAAATCATCAAAAGATAAAGGTCTTAAAATATTTTCTCTTTTATATATCATAAAAATAGCCCTTAAATTTGGAATATTTAGATGTGAGAAATAATAAATTCTTCTAATTTTTTTTCAATATCTTCAAATTGGATTTTTTGATTTTTTTCTAAAGAATATAAATCTTTTAACATTTGAATAAGATTTTCTTTTTTTTGAATAGATAGCATTTTTTTATATATATTTTTTTGAAATGGATATTTTATTCCTGCTTTCTCTAAACTTTCCTCTACTGAATATCTGTTTTCTAAAAAAGAAAAAATTAAAAGAAGTTTATTTATGTATGATAAAAGCAACGCCTGTATTTCAAAAGGATGATGTCCTATTTCATATAAATTTTTTAACATTTGAATACTTTCTTTTTTCTTTGTAAAGAAA
>JAADDV010000171.1 GCA_013153795.1 Aquificota bacterium
AATTCTTAATCTTACAGAAAAATTAGGAAATATAGAAGGAGAATTAAAAAGAATACAAAAGGAAATTGAAATTTATCATGAAACTCTTAAGGAAATAAAAAAAATAAACGCAAAAATTTATAAATATGAAAAAATAGAATTTGCATTAGGGACTAAAGGAATTCAAAAGGTTATCAGAGAAAATGCTCTTTATAGACTACCTAAGATAGTAAATATAATTTTTTCTTCTTTTGACTTTCCTTTTTCTCAAATTAAATTTTCAGAAAATTTTGATATTTTTCTATTAGCTCCAACAATAGAAAAAAAAGACAGATTTGTAAATATTAATTCAATAAGTGGTGGTCAGAGAGTAGCGTTAGGCTTAGCTCTTAGAATTGCTATATCAAGATTTTTATCAAACAAAGCAGATTTTCTTATTTTAGATGAACCTACTGTCCATCTTGACAATCAAAGAAGAAATGACCTTATAAATATTCTTATAGACCTTAAGGAGAAAAGCCTTGTAAATCAATTAATTCTCGTTACCCATGATACAGAAGTAGAAGATGCTGCAGACACAATTTATTATGTTAAAAATGGTAAAGTCCAATTAGTAAGTTAATTTTTTTTCAAAATTGTAAAAAATACTTGATTTAGTCCAACTTTTAGTATAAATTAAAGGAAGAATTTAAAATTTGAGGAAACATGCTATATAAAAGGCTGAGATAAGAATTCCTAAAAAATCTTTAAGGAGGGTCTGAAATGACAAAAGCAGAATTAGTTGCTAAAGTAGCTGCTGAAGCTGGAGTTACAAAAGCAGCTGCAGAAAGATGTGTAAATGCATTTGTTGCTGCATTAACTGATGCATTAGCAAAAGGAGAAAGAGTTGCTCTTCCAGGACTTGGAGTTTTTAATGTCAAAGAAAGAAAAGCTAGAAAAGGTAGAAACCCAAGAACTGGGGAGGAAATTACTATACCTGCAAGAAAAGTTGTAGTTTTCCATCCTGCTAAAGCTCTCAAAGAAAAAGTAAAATAATTAAAAATATAATATTTTTAGGGGATTTTTCCCCTTTTTATTCTTTTAAGATGAAAAAAGTAAGAATTGATAAATTCCTTTCAAACTTTGGTTTAGGGTCAAGAAAAGAAGTTAGAAAGTATTTAAAGCAGGAGAGAATAACTGTTAATGACGAAGTTGTCAAAAACCCTTCTTTTCACATAAATCCAGAAACAGATACAGTTAAATTTGATGATGAGATTCTTTCTTATAAAGAAGATTTTTACTATATGTTTAATAAACCTCAAGGATATATAACAGCAACAAAAGATGCTTCTATGCCTACTGTAATGGATTTTTTTCAAGATGTTCCTTTTCATTCAAAACTCTTTCCTGTTGGAAGGCTTGATATTGATACCGAAGGTTTATTGTTTATCACAACTGATGGACAGTTTGCCCATAGATTGACTCATCCAAAATGGGAAGTTGAAAAAGAATATTATGCAGTTGTAAAAGGCAGTATAAAAGAAGAAAATTTAGATAGATTTAAAGAAAAAGGTATCTATTTAAAAAAAGATAAATATCAAACAAAACCTTTTGAAATAAAAGTTTTGTCAAAATCTTCTGATAAATCAGAAATAAATATCACTGTTAAAGAAGGTAAGTATCATATTGTCAAAAAAATAATGGAAGAAATCGGAAATCCAGTTTTATATCTAAAAAGAGTAAGAATTGGACCTGTTAAATTAGATGAAAGATTGTCTCCAGGAGAATTTAGAGAATTAACAGAAGAAGAAATAAGGAAGTTAAAGCAAGCAATTAAACTTCCTTAAAATGTGTTGTTTTAGTCAAAATTTTTCCTATATCAAAATCAGATACAATTCCAATAAGTTTTTTGTTTTCTATAGAATCGACAACAGGGGCTACTTCTATATTATTTTCTATAAGAATACTTAAGGCTTCAAAAAGAGTTAAATCTGGAGTTAAGCAAATTGGGTTTGGATTCATTATATCTTCTACAGACATATTAATAAACTCTTCTGAGCAAGCTTTTACAAGGTCTGAGTCTGTTATGATACCGATAACTGTTTCTCCTTCTATAACAGGAAGAGCAGAGATATTAAAAGTTTTTAAAAGCTCACTTGCTTCTAAAACAGAAACTTTTTTTTCTACAGCTATAACACTTTTGGTCATTACATCTTCAACTTTATGTTGATTTAGAATAAAAAATTTAAATTCATCATAATGAACAGGAGAGTCTATTTTATAGTTAACTTGATTTTTAAAAATACTTTTTTCTCCAGATAAAAAATGAGCTACAGCAACAGCTATAGTAGCAGGTATTAAAAGCTGATAACCTCCTGTTATTTCAGCTACAAGAATAATAGTAGATAAAGGAGCTTTTGCAGCAGCTGCAAAAGTTGAAACCATACCAACAACAGTTAAAGCTCCTAGATTAAAAGATGATGTTTCTGGAAATGATAAACTTGATAAAAAATAATATATAGAAGCTCCTGTTAGTCCTCCTATGACTAAAGAAGGTCCAAAAACACCTCCTGAACCACCTGACCCTAAAGTAAGAGAAAAAGCTATAAGAACTATAAAAATACTAAGAAAAATAATATCTGGAGAAAGAAAATTTAATTTTCCAAGCATAATTAACTGAAGCCAGCCATAAGCATTTCCTATAGCTAAAGGAGTTAAAATACCAAGTAAACCTACTAAAAATCCTCCAAGAGCTGGCTTAAAAACAGTATGAATTTTTAAAGAGGAAAATAAACTTTTAGAAAAATCTAAAGAGAAAATCATAAGTCTAGCAATAAGAGAAGTAATAATACCTAAAATAATGTAAGCAACAGCATCTCTAACTGAAAATCCAGAAAATTCTGGAAGCTCTACAGAAAATAAAGGAGAAAAACCAAAAACAGAGCCAACAACTATAAAAGATATAAATGAAGCAATAAAGCTTGGAATTAGTGCTTCTGTTTCAAAATCTTTTTTATAAAAAACTTCAGAACTTATTATTGCTCCTGCAAATGGAGCTTTAAAAACTCCTGCTATTCCTGCTCCAAGTCCAACAGCTAAAGCTATATCTCTTTCTTTATCCGAAAGTTTTAAAACTTTCCCTATAAAGGAGCCAATTCCTGCTCCTACTAAGGCAATAGGGCCTTCTTTTCCAGAGACGCCTCCACTTCCAATTGTAATTGATGAAGTTATAAGCTTCCATATAGCAGTTTTTAAACCAAGATATTTTCTATGATGAAAAGCTTTTATTGCTGCATCTGTCCCTACTCCTGCAGACTCTTTTGAGAAAAAATAAGTAAGTAAACCAACTAATAGACCTCCAAAAGCAGCCACAAAAGGTAAAAGAAAAGGATACTTTATTTCAAAAGTATAATCTAAACTTCCTCCTTCTCCCAAAGGATATGGAGGTTTGTATCCAACAATATTTCTTAGAAAAAGATTTGTGAATAAATGAATAGATAAAAGGAAACCAATAGCAAAAATTCCAGAAAGAAGACCTATAAGAATTGGGACAAGAAAAGTTTTATAATTTAATTTGTAATCTTTTAAAGAAAAAATAAATTTAAACAATCTTCATTCCATAAATTTATTCTGCTGTTTTAAATAAAAATTATACCTGATATAAGAATATAAATTAATAAAAATCAGATAAAGGAGGGCTATATGGCTGATTTTTTCCAGAATGGAGTAATAACTACTTTACAAAAACTAAAAGATAGACCTTTAGAAGATTTAGAGCATGAGCTAGAAGTTTTTGCAAAAAGAAGAAATATGGTTCTTTTATTACCAGCTTTATATTCAGAGTTTGAAGGCCCAGCAATGCCAAGAATTATAGAAGAGCTAAAAAAAATAAAGTATTTATATAAAATTGTTTTATCTTTAGATAAAGCTAATGAGGAGCAATTTAAAAAAGTTAAAAGTTTAATGGCACAAATCCCTACAGAAACAAGAGTTATATGGCATGATGGTCCACGTATGCAAGCTCTCTATAAAGAGCTTGAAGCAGCCGGTTTTAATGTAAGTATTCCAGGAAAAGGTCGCTCAGTATGGATGAGTTTAGGATATATCTTGTCTGATGCTTCTGCTTATGCTATTGGACTTCATGATTGTGATATAGTCAATTACTCTCGAGAGCTTCCTGCAAGACTGTTTTTTCCTGTAGTGCATCCTGCTTTAGATTTTGAATATAGCAAAGGATATTATGCTAGAGTTACAAACAAACTTTATGGAAGAGTAACTAGAATTTTTTATACTCCATTAATAAGAGCTTTAAAAAAGATATTAGGAAACATTCAATACTTAGAATACTTAGACAGTTTCAGATATGCTCTTTCAGGAGAGTTCGCTTTTATTAGGACTTTAGCTAGAGGTATAAGAATTTCCCCAACATGGGGTTTAGAAGTATCTATGTTAAGTGAAGTGTATCAGAATACTTCTTTTAATCGTATTTGTCAGGTTGAAGTTATGGATAGATATGAGCATAAACATCAAAAGCTTGAGAAAAATAATCCAAAAGAAGGTCTCGTAAAAATGGCTACAGATATAGCTAAAACTCTTTTCAGAGTTTTATCCCATGATGGAGTTGTTTTTTCTGAAGCTTTTTTCAGGACTCTTTTAATGACGTATATCCAAGAGTCTAGATATGCTATAGAAAAATATAATGCTTTATCGTTAATTAACGGATTAGAATATGACAGACATGCAGAAATTGAGGCAGTTGAAGCTTTTGTTGAAGCTTTAAAAATTGCTGAAAATGAGTTTAGAGAAAATCCTATTGGTGTCCCTATGATGTCTGCATGGGTAAGGGTTAGAGCTGCTTTGCCTCATATATCTGAAAAAATAACAGCTGCTGTAGAAGCAGATAACTTAGATTAAATAATTTTATTTAAAGATTTTAAGATGTATAACCTGCCTTTCTGCTTTTTTGGTGGAATAGGCAGGTATTAAATTTTTGAAACTATGAGTTAAGTTTTATTAATGATTTGTAACTACATTGATTTACTAAAAAACTCTCCCTTTATAAAAGAGATACTTTTTCCTCTTTAAAATTTTTTTCTTCTAACTCCCAGCTTCTCCAGCTTTTTGTTTTTCCTTTTTCTACAGAAACAATAATATAAGACATATCTGGTTGGGCAAACATTAAATCTGTTTGAGATGGTCTATCTGGATGGTCTGGGTGAGAATGGTATATACCAACAATCATTAGTCCTTTTTCATCTGCGTATTTTTCAACTTTTAAATAATCTTTTGGGTCTATCTCAAATCTATCATTAGCTCTTTCTTTATTTTGGTTTTCTACCTGAAAAACTTCTGTGCACTCCCTCACGTTATTTTCAAAATCTATATTTCCAAGCATAAAACCACATATTTCATATGGATAACCTTCTTCTGCCTGCTTTTTTATCTCTTTCACTGCTTCTTTTTTTATTTTAAGCATTTCCTCCTCTCGAAAAATCCCTGAGCTTTTCTAAAACTTGAAATGCTTTTTTAGAGTATATACTATCTTTTGCTAGCTCTATACCTTCTTTAATATTGTCAACAATACCAGCTGCTTTTAGAGCAAATCCTGCATTTAGCACCACAAAATCTGTTTTTGGAGAGTTATCTTTTCCTTCTAAAATATCAAGGGCTATTTGAAGATTAAAATCTAAATCTCCTCCTCTAATATCATCAATAGAGGCTCTTTTAAGTCCAAAATCTTCAGGTTTTACCTTATAAACTTCTACTGTGTTACCGTTTACCTCCCCTACCAGTGTTTCTGTTGTTATAGAAACCTCATCTAAACCTTCAAGTCCATGAACAACATAAGCTCTTTCTATTCCCATTAAAGAAAGGACTCTAGCCAAAGGCTCTACCAGCTTTTCATCAAAAACACCCATAAGCTGATATTTTGCCCCAGCTGGATTTGATAAAGGTCCAAGTATATTAAAAATTGTCCTTATTCCTATTTCTCTTCTTTGTCTTATAACATTTTTCATAGCTGGATGGTAAATAGGAGCAAATAAAAATCCTAGTCCAATTTCTTCTATTGCTTTAGCTGCTTCTTCTGGCTGCATTTCTATTTTCACTCCAAGAGCTTCCATAATATCAGCACTTCCACATTTTGAAGAAACAGACCTGTTTCCATGTTTTGCAACTTTTGCTCCAGCTCCAGCTATAACAAAAGCCGTTATTGTAGAAACATTGAATGTGTCTACTTTGTCTCCACCTGTTCCACATGTATCAACAAGTTTTGTTTTATCTTTAACAGGAACTTTTACAGCTTTTTCCCTCATAATATCTGCTGCAGCAGATATTTCCTCTACTGTCTCCCCTTTCATTTTAAGACCTGTTAAAATAGCCCCTATCTGAGCATCTGTAGCCTGTCCTTCCATAAGTTTATTAAATAAGTCCTTTACTTCTTCTTTAGTTAAATCTTTTCTAGAGGTGATTTTCTTTATATAATCTTTTATCATTTTTTCCTCAACATTTTATTTTAAATCTTCATCTATATATTCAACTATAGCATTTTCTTTTAATTTTTTTAGGAAAAGATTAAATTCTTTTTTTAATTTTTCTTGAGCTTCTTTTCCTTGTGGCTGATTAATAGCAAGACTTTTATCTTCTTTTTCAATTTTTATAAAATAAATTCCTTCTTCAGTTTCAACTTTAAAAATGTCTCCTACTCTATGTTTCCATATTTCTGTGTCTAAAGCTGGAAGCAAATCTCCCTTTTTTACTTCTCCTAATAAACCTCCTTTATCTGCAGTTAAAGGGTCATCTGAATATTCTTTAGCAAGTTTTTCAAAAGGCTCTTTTTCTTCTAAGCCTTTATAGACTGCTTTAAATTTATCTGGAAAATCAGGTTTATCTTTTTTTAAGTAAATAATTCTTATTATTTTTACATTTTCAAGTTTACCTTCAGAAATTCCTTCAAAAAGATTTCTTCTTAAATATATCTGTATAAATTTTGCTCCTAAAATCTCTCTTTTTATAATACTTCTAAACTGAGAAAGAATAACTCCTTGCGATTCTAAAGCTTTTAAAAAAGCTTCTTTTGAAGAAAAATTATTAGCTTCTGCTAGTTTCTCTATTGCTCTTTCTAACTCTTCCGAGCTTACATTTATTCCTGCTTTTTCTGCTGCTTCAGCTACTAAAATTTCCTCTATAAGACGTTTTGCAGCTTCCTTTTCATCAGTTAAACCAAACCACTTTTTTGCTAATTCAATCTCACTTTTTAAAACAGGTTTTCCATTTACTACAAGAGATATTTTATCAACAAGCTGTAGATTTTCTTTCCCTATTGAAACAAAACTTATTAAAAGAAAACTGAAAAAAAAGACTAAAAATTTATTTATCATTCTTTGTCCTCATTTTTATGCTTCTTCTCCATCTTCTCTCTATAACCTTCTATTATTTTCATTTGATTTCTTTCTATCCCAAGAGCGTTATCTGGAACATCTTTTGTGATTACAGACCCAGAACCAGTTATAGCTCCTTCTCCAATAGTAATAGGAGCTACAAGCATTGTATCACTTCCAATGAAGGCATTATCTTTTATCACTGTTTTATATTTTTTATAACCATCATAATTACAGGTTATAGTCCCTGCACCTATATTTACATTTTTACCTATTTCTGCATCACCAAGGTATGTTAAATGTTTTGCATTTGTTTTTTCACCAACAACAGAGTTTTTAACTTCAACAAAGTTTCCTATGTTTGCACCTTCTTTTATAACAGTGTTGTTTCTAAGTCTTGCAAATGGTCCAATAACAGCATTATCTTCTATAACGCTATCTTCTATAATAGAGTTTGGCAGTATCTGAACATTTTTTCCAATTTTAGAGTTTTTTATGATACTGTTTGCTCCAATAGTTGTCCCTTCATCTATAGATGTTTCACCTTGAAGCATAACATTTTGGAAAATCTCTACATCTGGGGAAAGGTCTACATCAAACTCTATCCAGATAGAATCAGGATTATGAAACGTCGTTCCATTTACAGCCCAAAAATGCATAAACTGTGTCTTTAAAATATTTTCAGCTCTGGCAAGTTCCCATCTATCATTTACTCCTAAAATCTCTGTATAATCAGGAATTTCCAACGCATATACATCTTTTCCTTCTTCTCTTAAAAGCTGAATAACATCTGTTAGATAATATTCTCCTTGGGCATTATTGTTTTCTAGTTTATCTAAAACTTTTGCCAGATATGGGGCATAGAAAATATATATACCTGAATTTATTTCATTTATCTGTTTTTCCTCAGGAGTTGCGTCTTTTTCCTCTACGATTTTCTGGATTATATGGCTTCCATCTTTTATTATTCTTCCATAGCCATATGGATTTGGCACTCTAGCTGTTAAAACAACCCCTGCTACTTTTTCATTTCTATATCCTCTAAAATTTGAAGCATCAGCTCCTTCATATCTTATTAATGCTTCCATATACTTAACAGCATTTTTCAAAGTTTCTCCTTTTATAAGAGGAGTATCTCCATTTAAAATCATTACAAGGCCATCAAAATTTTCAAAATGCTTTTTTGCTAAAGAGACAGCATGACCTGTCCCCAGTTGCTCATCTTGTTCTACAAATTTACATCCATCACAGTTTATAGCTTCTCTTACCTGCTCTTTTTTATGACCTATAACATATATAATTTCTTCTGGCTGCGTCCATTTTGCAGCCATAGAAACATAAAAAATCATAGGTTTGCCAAGAATTTCATGTAAAACTTTAGGTTTTTTTGATTTAAATCTTGTGCCTTTTCCAGCTGCAAGAATAACAACTTTTAGATGTTCATGAGATGTTTCACAGGCCATTTATACAACCTCTATTTTTTTATTTAAAAAATTTTCTATTTTTGTAAAAATTGAATTTAATTTTTTTGATTTAGTTTTATAACTTGCCCTGTTTACTATAAGCTTGGCAGAAGAAGGTCTTATATGGTCTATAACAATAAGTCCATTTTCTTTTAATGTCCTTCCTGTTTCTACAATATCAACGATAAAATCTGATAAACCAAGTAAAGGTGCAAGCTCTATAGAGCCATAAAGTTCTATTATCTGAGTTTCGATTCCTTTTTCCATAAAAAAGGATTTTGCAATTTTTGGATACTTAGTTGAAACTCTTATAGATGTAGGATTTGATTCATAAAGTTTTTTACTTTCAGGAAGACCAGCAACAACAATATTGCAGGCTCCAATACCAAGGTCTATAGGTCTATAAACATCAGCTTCACTTTCAAGTAAAACATCATCTCCAGCAACACCAATATCTGCTACTCCATACTCTACATAAGTAGGGACATCTTTAGCCCTTACTAAAAGAAACTTAAACTTATCTGTTTCTAGTATCAGTTTACGAGATTGTGGTTGAATCTTTTCTGGAAGTATACCTGAGTTAAAGAAAATATCTATTGTTTGTTCAAACAAACGTCCTTTTGGAAATGCTGCTACAATTTTGTCCATTTACACCTCATCTTTTTTCTCTGCAAAAGGTATACTTACCCATAGCTCATCCATTCCACCGTTGCTTTTAATTTCAACTTCTATTTTTTCTGTATCAAACTGTGGATATTTTTTAAATACTTCTACAAGGTCAGCTTGTAAAAGCTCAGCAAAATTTGGAGGAAGCCCTTTTCTCTCATAAGAGAGAACCATCATAAGTCTTTCTTTAGCTACAGAAGAGGACTTTTTCCTTTTAAACAAATCAAATAGCGACATCATTTATCTCCCAAATAATCTACTTAGAAATCCTTTTTTATCTTGCATTTCTGTAAATGGAACATCCTCTCCCTCTAGCCTTCTAGCAAGATTAAAGAAGGCTTCTCCTGCTATATATTTATCTGCATGAAAAGCTATTGGCTCTCCTTTATTTGTAAAATCTACCATTTTTTCTTCTTCAGGGATTATTCCTACTTTTGGTATTTGAAGTATTTCTTCTATATCTTCTACAGAAAGCATTTCTCCTTTTTTTACCTGATGAGGTCTAAGCCTGTTCACAACTAGCTGAATTTTTTCTTTATCCATAGCTTCTAAAAGACCTATTATTCTATCTGCATCTCTTACAGAAGAAACTTCTGGATTTGTTACGACTAAAGCTTCATCAGCTGGTGTTGCAGCCGTTTTAAAACCTCCCTCTATTCCAGCAGGGGAATCTATTAAAATATAGTCAAAGTTTTCTCTTACTTCGTCTACAAGCTCCTGAAGTTGTTCAGGTTTTACAGCTTCCTTATCTTTTGTTTGAGCTGCTGGCAAAAGATAAAGAGTAAGGCCTCTTTTATCTTTCACAAAAGCTTTTTCAGGAGGGACTCTTCCTTCTACTACATCTACAATATCATAAACAATTCTATTTTCTAAACCTAAAATCATATCTAAATTTCTAAGACCAATATCTGTATCTATAGCTAAAACTTTTCTTCCCATTTTAGCCAGGGCTACACCTAAGTTTGCTGTCACTGTAGTTTTTCCTACTCCACCTTTCCCTGAGGTTATAACAATAACCCTTGACTGCATAATAACACCTCAAATTTAAATTTTTTCAATAATTATGTGACCATTTTCTATATAGGCTTTCTCAGGATACGCTGCTTCTTCCATATCATCAGGAGGTCTTGTTATATAGTTAGCTATTCTTAGCTGCTGTGGCATAAGTTTTAAAGCGAGAATAACAGCTGTTTCATCACCATTCGCGCCGGCATGAACAACACCTCTTAAAGCACCCATCACTATAATATTTCCAGAGGCTACAATATAAGCATCTGGATTTACATCTCCAATTATCAAAATATCTCCATCATATTCAACTCTTTGTCCACTTCTAACAGTTTTAGACACAATTTTAAGAGTTTTTTTCTCCTTTATTTGAGGCGTATTCCTTTCTTTTGAAGTTTGTTGATAAGCTAGTAATTTAGAATTATGTTTTTCTATTACTTTTTCGATTTTTTCTCTATCTTCTTGAGAGATTTTCATATTTCCTGTGTCTAAGATACAAATAGAACCTTTGAAA
Source organism: Aquificota bacterium (assembly GCA_013153795.1). Taxonomy (GTDB): domain Bacteria; phylum Aquificota; class Aquificia; order Aquificales; family Hydrogenothermaceae; genus JAADDV01. Next base: position 10,989 of record JAADDV010000171.1, read on the forward strand.
AACTTTGAAGATATTTTCTTTTCTATCTCTTGTATATTTTCTTCAACTGTTTTATTTTCATCAAGTTTTATTTTTAACGCCGGTAAGGTGATTCCTTTAATTTCTACACTCAAACTACTTCTCTCTAAAAAAAAACTTATAGTATTATTTAATATAAACATTTTAAGATAAATTTGCATAGGAGGCAAAAAAAGGCAAATTATGGACTATATAATAAATAAAAATTTTTATTATAAAGATGGGGAGCTTTTTTGTGAGAATGTTTCTATAAAAGATATTGCAAAAAAAGTTAG
>JAADDV010000069.1 GCA_013153795.1 Aquificota bacterium
AAGGAAATTAAGAAAAGGCTTGAAACATTAAATAAAGAGTTTTCTCCACAGTTATCTTTATTTTCTGAAGATAAACTAGAACAATTTAACGAAGATAAAGAATTACTCAAACATAGACTTCAATACTTGCAAAAAGAAGAAAAAAAGGAATTAAACAGAATTGATGAAAAATATAATCTGGAAAAATTACATATTTTCCCATTAGGATTGTTATATCTTATTCCGGAATCTATGTTAGAGGAGTAGTAATGGAAAATTTACATGAAAGATGGTTATCGTTTGTAGAACGAAACGGAATATTTGTAAGCGAGGTTGTATTAAAAAAATACTTTTCCAATAAATTAGAAAAAATAGATAAATATAAACTTTCAAAATTAAAAAAAGAATATGAAAGGTTTTCTGTTGGTAATGCAGAAAAGAGAATACAAAGGGAATGGTTTAATTTTATTTTTGAAGATTTTCTTAATATTCCTACTGAAAATTGGATAAAAACCAGACAATTTTTAAAAAATTATGCAGTAGAAATTCCAGATTTTTTACAAACTTTAGAGCCTGATAGGCTTCTCGTTATAGATAAGAAGCCAAAGCTTGCGGTTTTCACTGTATCTCCACAACAGGATATTGATAAAAATGAAAAAAAAGCAGGAAAGTGGAAAGCCTCTCCATATATAAAATTAGAAAGATACCTAAGAGATTCAGGAATTCCTTTCGGGATAGTAACAAATGGGTTTGATTTTAGAATTGTTTTCGCAGAGAAAGGGTTCACAACCTCCTATATAACATTTAGAGAAGGATGGGTTGATGATGAGCTTTTAACTAATGCTTTTTTCACAATTCTAAATAAAAATAGATGGTTTTGGAAGCCTTCATTAGAAGATTTAGTAAAAGAAAGTAGGGAAAAACAAACAGAAATAACAGACCAGCTGGGTATCCAAGTTAAAGAAGCCGTTGAATTATTTATTTCTTATTTAGATAAAAAGAATAAAGAACATAATTTAGAAATTTTTAAGAATTTAACTGAAAAAGAAATTTATGAAATGGCACTTTTTTATATGATGAGAATTATCTTTATCCTGTTTGCAGAAGAAAACTATCTTTTACCTCACGAAAATCCTATTTATGAAAAGAACTACGGAATTGGTTCTTTGCTATCAATGTTAAGTAATCAAAAAAGAAATTATCCTGATAGTCTTAAACATACTTACGATGCGTGGTTCAGGATACTTGCATTATTTCGGCTTATATACGAAGGTAGCGAACATCCAGATTTAAATTTAAAAGCTTATGGTGGTGAACTTTTTGATTATAAAAAATTTCCAGTTTTAGAAGATAAAAGGTTAAAGTTATCTAATAAAGAAATTTATGAAATTCTACATAAACTTACCTACGCGAAGGTAAAGTTTGGAAAAGAATACATAAATCAAAAGGTCTCATATTCCACATTAGACATAGAGCATATAGGACAAATGTATGAAGGCTTACTTGCTTACTCTGTAAAAAAAGCAAATACGCCTATTTATAAAGTTAAAAGAGAAAATAACATTATTTATGTAGATGAAAAAAACTTACACACTGAAGACGAAATTTTAGAAAAGTTAGAAACTGGAAGTTTCTACTTAACCTTTTCTGGAGAAAGAAAAACAACAGGAACATACTATACACCAAAATCTTTAACTTTAGAACTCGTTAAAAGGACATTAGAACCTCTAGTTAAAAATAAAAAAACACCAGAAGAGATTTTATCTTTAAAAATATGCGACCCTTCAATGGGGTCAGGGGCTTTTCTCGTTGCGGCTTGTAATTTTTTAGCTGAAAAGTTAGTTGATGCGTGGCAAAAAAGGATAGAAGAGTATCCTAATGAAACATTAGTTTTGCCATATGCTTTGCCTTCTAAAAATAAAAGAAATGAAGAGCCTTTAAAAAAAGAATATGAAGAGATGCTAATTCAAGCAAAAAGGTTAATAACAGAAAGGTGTTTATATGGAGTTGATATAAATCCTTTAGCTGTTGAACTTGGGAAGTTATCTTTATGGCTAAACAGCTTTTCAAAGGACAGACCATTTACATTTTTAGACGCACATCTCAAAGTTGGAAACTCATTAGTTGGAGCAAGTTTTTCTGAAAAGAAAAAAATAAAATTTGGAAAAAATATAAAGGAATTTCCTTTAATTGGTTTTATTCCTAATGAGGTATTTAAAGACAGAAAATTAAAAGATGAGAACAAACGATATTTAAAAGACTTAACAGCGGGACAATTGGATTTTGTAAATTTTAATCATATAAAAAATAAATTTAAATCTTTAATAGTAGAAAGGGAAAAATTTGAAAAAATTCCAACATCAACTCCCAAAGATTATGAAAGAAAAGAAAAAGCATTAAAGGAATTAAATGAAAGTGAGAACTTTAAAATCCTAAAAGAAATTGGGGATTTATGGTGTAGTGTTTGGTTTTGGGAAGATGATAATTTAAAACCAACAACAAGGGAATATTTAGAAATACTACATTATTTATTGGGAAACAGAAAGATAAACTTTTATCTAACAGAGGAAAAAATTAATCAGATAATAAATAAAGCTGAAAAAATAGCTAAAGAGTATAAGTTTTTCCACTGGGAGCTTGAGTTCCCAGAAGTATTTTTAAGAGAAGAGCAAGGATTTGATTTAATTCTTGGAAATCCACCTTGGGAAAAGATAAAAATTCAAGATAAAGAATTTTTTGCAAGTAAAGATGAAGAAATAGCTAATGCTTCAACATCAGCAAAAAGAAAGCAACTTATTAAGAAATTAAAGGAAACAAATCCAAAGTTATACAATGATTATCAGAAAGCTTTATTTAATGCTGAAAGCTTAGGTAATTTCTTAAGAAAATCTGGATTTTATCCCTTGACTGCAAAAGGAGATATAAATACTTACTCAATCTTCGCAGAAAGAGTTAGAAACTTACTTGGTAAAAATGGATATGCAGGAATTATTGTCCCAACAGGTATTGCAACAGATAACACAAATAAAGAATTTTTCCAAGATTTAATAGAAAAGGAAGAATTAGCGTTTTTGTTTGATTTTGAAAATAGGGAGAAATTGTTCGTTCATGTTGACAGTAGAATGAAATTTTCTCTTCTATCTTTAACAAAAGCTCAAAATTCACGGCCTAAGTTTGCCTTCTATTTAACAAATATTAATCAACTCTATGATGAAAATAGAATATTTATTTTAACTAAAGAAGATTTTTATCTATTAAATCCAAATACCAAAACCTGCCCTATTTTCAGAACTAAAAAAGATGCTGAAATTACAAAAAAGATTTATAGAGTTAGTCCTATCTTTGTAAAAGAAGATGACCCTAATGGTAATCCATGGGGAGTTAGATTTTTAAGTATGTTTCATATGTCTAACGACTCTCATTTATTTAAAACAAAAGAAGAACTTGAAAGGGAAGGTTATGTTTTAGATAAGTTTGGGAATTTCATTAAAGGTAGTGAAAGATACCTTCGTTTATATGAAGCAAAAATGATACATCAGTTTGACCACAGATACGCAACTTATGAAGGTGTTTCTGAAAAAGATATAAAAAATGGAAATACAAGAGAACTAACAATAGAAGAGAAAAATCAAGGAAAGGTAGTTATTCCAAGATATTGGGTTAAAGAGGAAGAGGTTATTAGAAAAATACGAAATTCACCTACTTTTATTATAGGAGTTAGAGAAATAACAAATGCTACAAATGAAAGAACTGTTCTTGCAACAATTTTACCTTTTTCTTCGGTAGGGGGAACAATAATTTCTATTTTTATAAAAAATCAATCTTTAGAGTTTATTTCAAATATTAACTCTTTTGTTTTAGATTATATTTCTAGACAAAAAATAGGTGGCACACATTTAACAATATTTGGTTTTAAACAACTTCCTGTTTTACCACCTGAAACATATGAAAAAGAATTATTAAATACTTACTTTGAAAATCCAGAAATTAAAACAGTTGGAGAGCTTATAAAAGAAAAAGCATTGGAGCTTGTTTATACAGCAGAGGATTTAAGACCTTTTGCAGAAGAGATGGGATATTTTGGGGAACCATTTAAGTTTGACCCAGAGAGGAGAGCAATTTTAAGAGCAGAGCTTGACGCAATCTTCGCACATTTATATGGAGTATCAAAAGAAGAATTTGATTACATTCTTGACACTTTTCCAATTGTAAAAAGGCACGATGAAGAAAAATACGGAGAATATAAAACAAAAAGATTATGTTTGGAATACTATGATAGATACAAAAACTTAATTCCAAAACCAAAAAATATAATAGATATTTAATTTAAAAATCTTTATAAACTATTGACAATGATACTATATATGATATTTTATTAATGAATTTAGAGGAATTTTTATGGAGAATATAAAGAAGATTTGTAAATTACTTGAAAATATTCTTAAAAACCCTAAACATGTTAGATTTGAAGATTTATAAAAGAAATGGGGTATGAGGTTAAACAACGGAGAAGGGGAAGTAGCCATTACAATTATAGAAAAGAAGGTGAACCATTAATGATTACCATACCAAAAAATCAACCTGTGAAAGAAACATATGTAAAGCTTGTAATAAAGCGACTAAATTTGGAGGAATATTATGATGAAAATTGCAAAGAAGAAAAAAGATTATAAAGAAATAGACAAATTAGTTGAATACTATATGAGATTACCATATAAAATTGAAATTATTCCAGACCCAGAAGGTGGATATGTTGCTGAAGTAAAAGAGTTAAAAGGTTGTATTACTCAAGGGGACACAATAGAAGAACTTTTTGAGATGATAGAGGATGCCAAAAGAAGTTGGCTTGAAGTGGCAATAGAAGATGGGATTGAAATTCCTCTACCTGAGGTTATGGAAGAAGAAAAATACAGCGGTAGAATACTTCTTAGACTTCCTAAATACCTTCACAGAGAATTAGCCGAATCTGCAAAAGAAGAAGGAATGAGTATAAATGCTTATATTGTTAGTCTTCTATCTGAAAGGAATGCTGAAAGAAAAATCCTAAGAGAGTTAGAAAAATTATTAGATGAAAGAGAAGAAAAGAATAAGCAAATATTAGAAGAAATCAGTTTCTCTTTACAAAGAGAAATAAAATCTAAGAAATATCCATCTTATAAACCAATAGCTCCAGTAAGGTATGCGGCATGAAGAAAAAAGAACTTACAAAGGAATTTAAAGAAAAATACAATAACTTTATTCATTCAGTAGAACTTCTTGATTTGTTTATAAGTGAACTATCCTTTAAAAGACTTGGTTCACCCCCAGAAGATGGAGATATTCCTATAAAAGTTTCTTTAAGACCAACAAAAAATAGTTATAAGAAAATAGGAGAAAATATTTACGAAATAACCCATGGGGTATCGTTTAAATTAGAAACTGTTGATAAAAATAATCCTAAGAAAAAAAGTAAATTTTTTGAATTAAAAGCTGTTTATAAGCTGATATATCAATCTGAGTTAGAACTTGATGATGAAATTTTTGAATTATTCTCAAAAAGAAATGTTCCTATAAATGTAATTCCATTTTTAAGAGAAACTATACATAATTCAATGTATAGAGCAGGTTTACCACCATTTTTATTACCTATTGTTAAATTTGATTAACTCTATTTGGGGGGAGAGCTATGAGTATTAATCCTTTATTCTTTGTAAAAGAGGTTTTGGAGCAATATGGAAGGTATATTAGAACAACTATTCCATTAGCTGATGAAAGGTTAAGTAAACAATATAAAAATGCATTAGAATTTAAAGCAGGAAAAAATGAATTATCAAAAGGTCCCTATGTGTCATTAAATAAACCATTTTTACCGGGAAGCTCTATATCTGAACTCTTAAGAGATAAAACCCTAAATTTAAATCCTGCAATAAAGAATATTTTTCCATTTGAAAGATTACATAAACATCAAGAAGAGGCTTTATATTCTGTAAAAAATGGAAAACATATTTTAGTTTCAACAGGAACAGGTTCCGGAAAGACAGAGTCTTTTTTACTGCCTGTAATTGATTATTGCCTTGAACTAAAAAATAAAAATGCTCCAGAAGGATTAGCCGCAATTATAGTTTATCCAATGAACGCACTTGTTAACGACCAACTTGAGAGACTAAGAAGATTACTTGCGGGAACTGGAATAACATTTGGAAAATATACAGGAGAAACACCTGAAGAAGTTGACGATACGGTAAAACAATTAGAATACCCAAGAGCATATACAACTGAGGAATTAGAAAGGGCATCAGAAGATGAAACTTTTACTCTACCTTTACCTTGGGAAGAGTGTCCTTCTCGGCAATCTATAAGGGAAAGAAAACCAAGGATTTTACTTACAAACTATGTCCAACTTGAATATCTATTAACACGACATCAAGACTTAGACCTATTTAAAAATTCTCAACTTAAGTTTTTAATTTTTGATGAACTTCATACTTATACGGGAATGCTAGGCTCTGATGTTGCCTGTCTTATCAGAAGAATTAAACAATTAGTTAATAGAGAGCTTATATACATAGGAACATCTGCTACCATATCTAATGATAATCCAAATGCAGAAAATATACTAAAAGAGTTTTTTAAGCGACTTTTTGGAATAAAGGAAAATAATGTAGAAATCATTACAGAAAGATATACAGAATTAGAAAAAGCAGAGAAGGAATATATACCAAGTTTCCCTGCGAATATAGAAGATTTAATTAAAGAAATATTTAACAAGGTTAGAGATTTACATCTTAAAGAAGAACTTGTAAGTGATATACCCGACGAGATTCTCTTATTAGGAGAAAAATTAACAGGACAAAAAGCTCTAAAAGGAAAAAATAATACTGAAAAACTATATTATCTATTTTTAAACAATAAATATGTTAGAGAGTTAGAGAACATATTTTCTAAACCAAAATTAATAGATGATGCACTAGAAAAAATTAAGAAAATAGGAGCTAGAAAAGATATTAATGATGATTATTTAAAACTAGAATTAATAGGATATTTGGTTCTTGGAGTGTTAGCAAAAAAAGACGAAGAACCTATTTTAAGACCTAAATTACATTTCTTTGTAAAAGGATTAAATGATTTATATTTATCATTCAAAAATAATAAACCAATTTTAAAATTTGGAAAGACAATATATGAAAAAGGAATGTTAAATATTCCTCTATATGTCTGCCGTTCCTGCGGACAACATTATGGAAAGCTTATTATCACAGAAGCCACTAAACATCCTGAATTTGATGTGGAAATCCTTAAAACTAGAGCAGATGAAGTTTATTTTAAAACCAATAATGAAAAAGATATTTTTATAACAGATAACATTTTAGGTGGTGATGAAGATACAAAATATATTGATAAATTTATGTGTGTATATTGTGGAACAATATACGATAAGTTTGTAGATACATGTCTATCCTGTGGTAAAGAAAAAGCACTGAAAAAATTTTATGCGTTTATAGAAGGAACTAATAGTGAACTAAAAAGTTGTGCTTCCTGTGGGGCACCTAACAAGGTAGGAAAGCAAAAAGATGTATCTATTACTCCAAGTAAATCATCAGAAGTTTTAGATGTAATGATTATAGCTCAGACTATGCTTTCAGCTATGGATGAAGACAAACTTAAAAAGCTTCTAATTTTTACAGATAGTAGGCAAGATGCGGCATTTCAAGCAGGATGGATGGCTGAAAGGTCTTTAAAATTTAGATTAAGACACCTATTATTTAAAATTTTAGATGAAGATAAAAATAGAAAATGGGCATTTTCTGAATTAGTAGAAGAATTAAAAAATAAAGCAATAGAATATGGACTTATTTCAGCTTCTAAATATGAAGAAAAAAATAATATCTTAAAAATAAAGTGGTTTTTATTAGAAGAACTGGCAACACTAACAAGAAGACAGAGAAGAAGTGCCTTAGAACAACTCGGGATGGCTAAAGTTTTATATGAAGTTATTGAACCAGATATTTTAGGCAAAAGTGAATTTTTTAAAAGATGGAAAAAAATATTTTCTCTAAAAGACTTGCAAAATATTTTAGGTGTTTTACTTGATATTTATCGCCAAAAAGGACTGTTGAGCGATGAGCTTTTACAAAGGGAATTTAATAGATATGATAAGGAAGTTAGAGAAGGAATAATAACAGTTAGAGATTTTTATAGACCGGTTGTTTTAGATTTAGAAATTCCCAAAAAACATCAGTATAAAATAGGCTTAATTTCTAAAAATGGAAGGTCAACAGCTCAGGTTATTTTAAAGAAGATTTTAAATGACAAAAAATTAGTAAATCAATTTCTTTTAGATTTATGGAATTATTTACTAAAAACAGGAATGTTGGTAGAAGTTGAACTTAAAAGAAAAAAATACGGAAAACCTGAGAAAATTAAAGGTGGAAAAGGTTATCAATTAAATATTAGTAAAATAGCTGTGATACATTCGGAAAATAGATATTTATGTAATACTTGTAAACAAGCTTTTCAATATAAATTACCTAATAACAAATGCCCTGGATATAGATGCAATGGAACTGTAAGCTTAGTAGGAAGAGATTATGATAATTATGATGTTTACCAGTTCACAAAGATGAGTTTTACACCACTTCTTGTGAAGGAACACTCCGCTCAAGTACCACAGGATGAAAGGCTTAAAGCAGAAAAAGAGTTTAAAAAGCCAAATGGAAAAGTTAACTGCTTAGTTGCTACACCTACATTAGAGTTAGGAGTTGATATAGGACAATTGGAAATGATTTTAAATAGAAATGTTCCACCTCAACCAGCAAATTACGCTCAAAGGGTTGGAAGAAGTGGTAGACGCCACAGAATTGGTGCTAACGCAACCTATTGTAAAACCAATCCACACGACCAGCACTTTTTTAAACATCCAGAAGAAATAATAGCAGGAAATATTAAAATTCCTACTTTTTCAATGAAAAATGAGCCATTATTAAGGAAACATATACATTCATTTGTCCTAACATTTTTTAGAGAAAAATCACATTTAGAAGAAAAACTAAATAAAATATTCCCAACATTTATTTGGCATTATTTTGGAGAAAAAGAGAATAATTCTAGAAAATTTAGAACTAAACCTTTGAATGTTAAAAACGAATTAAAAAGTTTAATAAATACTTATAAACCTAAGTTATTAGATTTATTAGAGGAAACATTTACAAAAACTTGGTCTGAAGAAAACAAAGAGCTAGTTTCAAGAACTAATTTAGAAAAGTTTTTAGATGAAATGCCTTCTATTTTGCAAGAAATTATAAACAAACTATTTAATGAAGTTAAAGCTTATCAAAAGGTGATACTATCTATAAATCAAAAACAATCAGATGGTATTCAATTAAGTAAAGAGGAAGAAACAAAAAGAAAAAAATACGAAAATGCTTTAAAAAAACTATGGGAAGAAGAACAAGATAACTATACCTTGACATATTTAGCTCAAAAAGGATTTTTACCAGGTTATTCCTTGGTTAAGGAAAATATTACTGCAAAATCATTGGAACCTTATTTAGAAATATCAAGACCTCCAGCAGTTGCTTTAAGAGAGTTTACTTCTGCAAACCTTCTTTACATTAACGGTAATAAATTTAAGATACAAAGGATGAATTTTTACGGTTTAGGGCAAGGAAAAACTGATTTATCTACTATAATAGAACATTACTTATTTAAACCATCTATTGAAAAAGTTATTCTTGCGGAAAATTATGAGTTAGAAGGAGATGTAGATGGTTTTGAACTTCAATCATTAAGATTAATAGATGTAGAGTTAGAAAAAATAGAAAAAATTTCTGATGTTGAAGATAGAAGAAGAATTGTTTCTTTCCTAATATTAGGAGACTTATTACCCTATCATGAAGGAGGGGAAGAAGGGAAAATAAATAATTATACATATCAATACTTTAATCAACGAGGAATAAGACTTATAAATCTTGGCACCCGTTATAATGTAGTGGCGGGGAAAATAGGATTTCCAATTTGTCCTGTATGTGGAGAAGTTCGTTCTCCTTCAGCAAGTGAGGAGGAAATTAAGAACTTTAATGAAAAACATTTAAAAAGCTGTAATACAAATATAAATTGGTATACTCTTCATACAGATATAGTTTCTGATTTATTAATTATAGGTAATTTTACCTCAAAAGAGGAAGCTTATAATTTCATGGAAGCTGTAAAAATAGGAGCCTCATACCTTTTTGATATGGAACCTAATGATATAGAAGGAGTTTTATTAGCAGAAGATAAAGATAAGTATAAAATTGTTTTTTACGATACTGTTCCCGGTGGCTCTGGATTTTTACCACTTATTTTAAAGTATTGGGAAGATTTAATAGCTAAATCAATAGATTTTCTAAACGAATGTGATTGTGAAAAAGCTTGTTATAAATGCTTACTTGATTATAGAAATCAATATATACATCATATTTTAGATAGATTTAAATCCATTGAAATTTTAAATCAAATGAAATCAAAACCAACATTATCATTTAAAATACCGCAAAAATTTCCACAAAAAGATGATAAAAAGGACACTGAAAGTCCATGTGAGGATAAATATTTAAAGATACTTAAGAAAAAAGATTTCCCATTACCAGAAAAACAGTTTAGATTAAATTTAGATAATGGTTCCTATACAGTAGCAGATTTCGCTTATCCTGATAAAAAAATACTTATATACATAGATGGTTTATCTAAGTCTATACATGGCAATCCAGAACAAAGAAAAAAAGATATATCATTAAGAGCTTTAGCAAAGGCTAGAGGGTATCAAATATTTGATTTAAGTTGTCAAGATTTATACGATGATGTTGTTATAGAAACACACTTATATGAGCTGGCAATATTACTAAATAGTATTTAGAGGCAAATGTTGTTTAAATTATAGGCTTTGTTTTGTCTTACTTTTTTCTTTTACACTTTGGTTTATAAGTTTAGATTTTAGGACAAATAATACTTTTTCTAGAAACTGTTTATCCCATAAGCTTGGAGAATACCTTTAGCATTTTTTGATATTGTAAAATTCTAAATAAGAATATATATAATACGATTAATGTAAATTAAACGTATTAGTTCTGATGATAGAAGATGTTATATTAATGAGCGTATAAAGAAACCGGTAGGTATCTAAAAAAAGATAGAAAGATGATCAAGATACACTGTATAAATCTGTGATTTGAGGTGAACTACTACCGATTAAAATCGGTAGCTTCTGTAGGGGTTTGTCGCTTAATGCAACCTTACCCTACACAGGTGGTCACCACACCTT
>JAADDV010000099.1 GCA_013153795.1 Aquificota bacterium
CAAATATTCTCAGTGTTGTAGAAAAAGAATATCCAAATCTGCTGGAAAACTACATTTTCCTTAGAGAAGTAGAAGCAAGACTTAGAATGATAAAAGGAATAGGAGTTTCTAAGATTTATGAAAACTCCCCATTCCTTTACAGAATATCCCACTCTTTTGGTATAGAGCCTGCAGAACTATGGCAAAAATTAAAAGATATAAAAGAAGAAAACAGAAAAATATTCTTAAGAGAAATAAAACTGTTAAAGGAGCAAGCAGTTTATTAAGGACATAAACCTTTTTCTTTGGCTTGCTCTAAAATTTCTGTTAAATGAATTTCTCTTTCACCGTCAGGGTCATCTTCTGGAGACTTGCATAGTCCACAGGCTGTCCCTGCATCTGTTGCATTCATTAATTCTTCTAATGTGCAGGCTCCATTTTCTATTGCCTCAAGAATTTCTCCTAAAGTAACACCCATACAAAAACAAACTTCTGTATCTTTGTCCATCTGAAATATATCTTTTGCCATATCTAACCTCCTTTTTTTATAAAAAAATAATCGAAATATAGATATAACTATGAGATATTTCACAATTAGTTAGAAAATCTTTATCTATCAATACATTCCTGATTGAATAAAAAATCAAACAATGTTATATTTTTTCTTTACAAAAGAGGAGGAGAATATATTGAAGAGGGATTTCCTGAATATTTCAGACCTTACAAAGAAGGAAATTGAAGAAATTATAGAGTATGCTTTAAAACTAAAAAAAGATAAATTTTTAGACCGTAGTCTTGAGAATAAATCTATAGGTCTTGTTTTTATGAAACCTTCTACACGAACAAGAATATCTTTTGAGGTTGGCGTTTATCAGATGGGAGGTCAACCAATATATATACAAGGCTCTTCTACCCAAATGAGCAGAGGAGAGGATATTAAAGATACTGCCAGGGTTTTATCCAGATATTTAGATGGTCTTGTTATAAGAACATATGCCCATAAAGAAGTAGAAGAGCTAGCAGCTTATTCAGATTTTCCTGTTATAAATGCTTTAACAGATTATGCCCATCCCTGTCAGGTTTTAGCAGACTTTCAAACTATATACGAGATATTTGGAAAGCTTGAAGGTTTGAAGCTTGCGTATATAGGCGATGGGAACAATATGGCAAATACTCTTCTTATTGGTTGTGCTCTTATGGGAATGGATGTGTCTATAGCTTCTCCTGAAGGATATGAACCAAATGGAAAAGCGGTTGTTGAGGCTTTGAAATATGCAAAGGAAACAGGTGCCAAGGTTGAAATACTAAATAACCCAGAAGAAGCAGTAAAAGGAGCTCATGTTCTTTATACAGATGTCTGGGTAAGTATGGGTCAAGAAGGAGAAAAAGAAAAAGTAAATGTTTTTGAAGGTTTTACTATAGATGAAAACCTTGTTAAAAAAGCAGAAAAAAATGCAGTTGTTATGCACTGTTTACCTGCCCATAAAGGAGAGGAAATAACTGAAGAAGTTTTTGAAAAATTTGCTGATGTGATTTTTGAACAAGCTGAAAACAGGCTTCATGCCCAAAAATCATTAATGAGTTTTCTATTTAAAAAATAAATCAGGAGGTTAAATATGTCTCAGGAAAGAAAAAGACAAAGGCCTGTTTACAGAAGGCATGATAGAATTCCCCTACCTATGTTTCCTCCAGAGGTAAGAAAAAACACTTTTAAAGAGTTTATCCTTGGTTACGGTCATACTGCTGCTAAGGATGAAGCTTTTAGATGTATCCTTTGTAAAAAAGCTCCATGTACTCCATCTTGTCCAGTAGAAAGTGAGATGGAAAAATGGATTGAAAGAATCCAACATGATGATACTTTTGGAGCATATAAAATCTTAAGAGAAAAAAATCCTTTTTCTTCTGTATGTGGAAGGGTTTGTCCTCAGGACAGACTTTGTGAAAGCACGTGTGTTTTAACATTTAAAGATAATGGACAAGCTGTAAGTATAGGTGGACTTGAAAGATTTGTAGGTGATTCTGTAAGAATGTCTGGAATAGAATGGGTTGATGAAAAAGAACCTCCTACAGGTAAAAAAGTTGCTGTTATTGGTGCAGGACCAGCAGGACTAGCAGCAGCATATTTCCTTGCAAGAAAAGGGCATTCTGTAACTGTTTTTGAGGCTCTTCCATTTACAGGAGGAGTAATGAGATATGGTATTCCTATGGCTAGACTTGATAGACATGCTCTTGATTTTGAAATAGGTTTAATAGAAAAGCTTGGGGTAGAAATAAGGACTGGTGTAACTGTTGGAAAAGATATAACAATTCCAGAACTTCAAAAGGAGTATGATGCAATCTTTATCGGCGTTGGTTCTGGTCGTGGAAAGAAAATGGGAATACCAGGTGAAGACCTAAAAGGAGTTTATACAGCCATTGGCTTCCTTATGAAAGTAAACGTAGGACATACCCATCCTTTACTTGCACCAGAAGAAGATGTAGAGCTTCCAAAAGGAAAAAAAGTTGCTGTTATTGGTGGTGGATTTACAGCTGTTGACTGTATGATTACAGCTATAAGACTTGGAAATGAAACTCATCTTGTATATAGAAGAACAAGAGACACATCCTCTGCAAAAGATGAAGAATGGGACCATCTGGCAGAAGAAGGAGCAATCTTCCACTGGCTTACACAGCCTATAGAAGTTATTGGAAACGACAAAGGAGAGGTTGTAGGTCTTAAATGTGTAAAAATGGAGCTTGTCCCAGATGAAAAAGGAGGAAGACCAAGACCCAAGCCAGTAGAAGGCTCAGAGCATATTATAGAATGTGATTGTGTTATTATGGCTGTTGGACAGGGAGATAATCCAGTAGCTTATAAAGATGTTCCAGGTCTTAAAATAGACAAATGGAATAACCTCTCTACAGTAGATGAAAAATATAGAACAAATGTTGAAGGTATTTTTGCTGGTGGTGATGTTGTAAATGGTGGAGATACTGTTGTTACAGCAATAAGACATGCAAGAGATGCTGCAGAGTCTATACATGAATACTTAATGACAGGTAAATGGGAATACAACAAAGAAGATTAAGCCTCTAAAGGGGAGTTCCTTCCCCTTTTTCTTTTCTCTTCTAATTTAAATTCCAAAATCTTAGTTTATATCTATATAACTTTTTTATATATCTTTAATCATATTCTTTGACAAATATATCATAATATTCTTACTTCTAAATCTTTGGAAAATTTGACAATATTAGACTAAAGTTATATATTTTTACTTGAATAAAACAGAATAAGAGGTGGTTATTAAATGGCTAAGAAAGATTATTATGAGATTCTAGGAGTCAGTAGAAATGCAACTCAAGATGAAATAAAAAAAGCTTACAGAAGGCTTGCAAGAAAATATCACCCAGATTTAAATCCAAATAACAGAAAAGAGGCAGAAGAAAAATTTAAGGAAATCAGCGAAGCTTATCAAGTTTTATCAGACCCAGAAAAAAGAAAAATGTATGACCAATTTGGTCACTCAGCTTTTGAAGGTGGAGGAAGTGGTTTTGAAAATATAAATTTTGAAGACCTGTTTGGATTTGGTAGAAGTTCGAGAGGAGAAGCTAGAGATTTTGGAAGTATCTTTGAAGACCTAGAAGATATACTTGGTGGATTTTTTGGAGGCGGTAGAAGAACAAAAAGAGAAAGCAGAAGAACCTATCAAAAAGAAAGAGGAGAAGATATATATCAAACAGTAACTATTTCTTTAGAAGATGCATATAAAGGGACTACTTTAGCTATAGAAGTTCCTCGTTATGTAATATGTGAAAAATGTGCAGGAACAGGTCAAAAACCAGGAAGCACGCCTAAAACATGTCCTAAATGTGGAGGCTCTGGACAGGTTGTTTACTCAGCAGGATTTATGCAAATAGCCCAGACATGTCCTGAATGTGGAGGGACAGGAGTTATACCAGAACCTTGTGATGTATGTAATGGAAGAGGCCTTGTTTTAAAAACAGAAACAGTAAAAGTAAAAATTCCTCCTGGTGTTGATAATGGAACAAAACTTAGAATCCCAGGAAAAGGACATAGTGGAAAATTTGGAGGACCTCCAGGGGATTTATGGATAATTGTGAATGTTCAGCCTCACTGGCTATTTGAAAGGAAAGGAGACAATCTTTACGTAAAAGTTAATATTTCTGTCACAGAGGCAATAAAAGGAACAGAAATAGAAATACCAACATTAGATGGAAAAACAGAAAAAATTCATATAAAACCGGGAACTCAAAGTGGAGAAAATATAAGAATTCCCGGAAAAGGAATGCCAAGACTTAAGTCTTCTGGATATGGAGACCTTGTAGCTGTTGTAAACGTTATTATCCCATCTATAAAAGACCTCTCAAGAAAAGGCAAGAAACTTGTAGAGGAATTAGATAAGGAAATTCCAAAACCTCAAACAAGATATGAAAAACCTTAAGAGAGGTGATGAACCATGAAAAAAGATAATGATAGAAAAAAAGAACCTGTTTATATGATAGGGGCTGTTTCAAGGATGTTTAATATACATCCTCAGACCCTAAGACTTTATGAGAGGGAAGGGCTTTTAACTCCTTCAAGAACAGAAGGAAAAACAAGACTTTATTCTCAAGAAGATATAGAAAAACTTGAGTTTATTCTTTTTCTTACAAGAGAGCTAGGAGTAAATCTTGCTGGTGTTGATGCAATATTAAGAATGAAAGAACAAATGGAGCAAATGCAAAAACAGATAGAATATCTTTTAGAATTTATCCAAGAAGAAATAAAAAGAAGATATTCTGAAGACCTCGAAGCTCAAAAAAATGCTCTTGTTAAAATACCAAAAGTAGAAATTACTAAATTAGAAGAGTATATGTATAATAAATACAGAAAAAGTGAAAAGTAAATAAGAGGTCTTCTAAAATTGGAAGAAAGTTTACGGAAGGAAGTTGAAGAAAAATTTTTAGATTTTCTCTCTTATGTTATGGCTATATTGGAGGAGGAGCTTTCAGAAGTAGATATTAATCAAATAGATGATTATTTAAAAATTGCTATAGAGCAACCAGACCTTTATGAAGACTGGCTAGAAAAAATAGAAACAGCTCCTCTTCCAGACCTAGATAAAATAGAAAAGCTCGAATTTAGTGATGGTATTCATCTAAAAATTCTTTATTCGTTAAAAACTCCTAAAGCAACTCATTTTAGAAAAATTCGAATAAAAAGTGATGGAGAAGTTCAGGAAAGAGATTTTATTGAACTTTTTAAAGAAAAAAACGGTGTCAAACTAAAAATTAGATTTTTCTTTGATATTTATGGAAATCTGATTTTTGAAATTCAAAAGGTTTAATATGAAAAAACTCATATATACAATCCCTACTCAGCTTTTTGAAATATTTGTAGTAGAGCTAAATGGCTACGGAATAGAAGTTATTAATAAAGATGAAAAAGAAACTGTTTTTGCTTTATATTCTGAAGATTCTGAAGTAGAAGCTTTAAAATCTGCTGTAGAAAATATCTTTGAAGATTTAGGAAATGGAAAACTTCTTTTAGAAGAAAATATAAAAGAAGAAAATTGGGAAGAAAAATGGAAAGAAAACTTTAAACCTATTAAGGTGCCTCCGTTTATAATTATTCCAGAATGGGAAATTTACGAAGGCTCTGAATATATTCCTATAAAACTTAAAATAGCCCAGGCATTTGGAACAGGCTTACATGCAACAACTCAGCTAGTTCTTTCATTACTTCCTAAGTATATAAAAGAAGGAAAAACAGTTCTTGACATAGGAACAGGAACAGGAATTCTTGCTATAGCAGCTGCAAAACTAGGTGCAGAAAAAGTTGATGCTGTGGATATTCATGATAAAGCTGTTGAAGAGTGCAAAATAAACGCATGGGAAAACCAAGTAAAAATAAACTGTTACCAAAAATCAGCAGATGAGATAAAAAATTCTTATGATGTGGTTTTAGCCAATCTCCAAATAGAAATCTTTAGAAATTCTTTTGAAAATATATCAAAACTATTTAAAGAGTTTTTGATAATCTCTGGTATTTTTAAAGAGAAGGAAAAAGAAGAAATCCTTAATATGGCAAAAAAAGAAAATCTTTCTCTTTTAGAAGAAAAATCAAAACCTGAATCTTTAGAAAAACCTGAGGATTTATGGTATGCATTTGTCTTTAAACATAGCTAAGTATATAGACCATACAAATCTAAAGCCTTATGCAACATCTAAAGATATAGAAAAACTCTGCAAAGAAGCTATAGAATACGGTTTTTATGCTGTTTGTGTGAATCCTTTTTATATATCTTTTGCAAAAGAAATTTTAAAAAAAACTGATACAAAGGTAGCTACTGTTGTAGGATTTCCTCTTGGAGCAAATACACTAAAAACAAAACTTACAGAAGCAACAAATGCCTGTTATAACGGTGCTGATGAGCTTGATATTGTCTGGAATATAGGAGCTTTTAAAGAAGGAAAATATGATTACGTAGAAAGTGAGCTAAAAACTATTATTTCTTATACAGAAAAATGTATCCACAAAATAATAGTTGAAACAGCTTATCTTACCCATGATGAGAAAGTTATTGCTGTAAAAATAGTAAAAAATAGCGGAGCAGAATTTATAAAAACATCAACAGGTTTTGCCCCAAAGGGAGCAACTATAGAGGATGTTAAACTTTTTAAAAGTCTTGCAGGAGAACAACTTAAAGTAAAAGCTTCTGGAGGTATAAGAGATTATAAAACTGCCTTAAATATGATAAAAGCTGGAGCAGATAGAATTGGAACTAGCTATGGAGTGCAGATTGTAAAAGGCACTCCATAGTTTTAATTAAAATTTTGGATTTTTTTCCCAATTCCAAGCAGTTTTTATTATAAATTCTAAATCATCATATTTTGGTTTCCAGTTTAATTTTTCTTTTAATTTAGTTGAATCAGCAACTAAAACAGCAGGGTCTCCCTCTCTTCTACCAGTTTCTTCAACTGGAAAATCTATACCTGTTACTTTTTTTGCCGTTTCAACAACTTCTTTAACTGTATATCCATGTCCATATCCACAGTTGAAAATATCACTTTTTCCACCGTTTATCAGATATTCTAAAGCTAGAATATGGGCATCTGCTAAATCATCAACATGAATAAAATCTCTTATACATGTCCCATCTGGAGTTGGATAATCAGTGCCATATATATATAGTTTGTCATATTCTCCCTTAGCAGTTTTTAATGCTCTAGTTATAAGATGAGTAGCATTTTTATAGCTTTGACCTATTCTACCTTCAGGGTCAGCCCCAGCTACATTAAAATATCTTAAAGAAACATAGTTAAAATCTTTATTTGCAAAATCTAAATCTTGTAAAATTTTTTCTACAAAAGCTTTTGATTGTCCATACGGATTAATTGGATTTATTTTAGCTGTTTCTTTAACAGGAATTTCTTCTGGATTTCCATAAACAGCTGCTGTTGAAGAAAAAATAAAGTTTTTAACTCCTGTTTCTTGCATAGCTTCTAAAAGATTTAAGGTATTTGCAGTATTATTTTTATAATACTTAAGAGGATTCCTAACAGATTCAGCAACCTCTATAGACGCAGCAAAATGCATTACAGCATCTGGTTTAAAATCTTGTAAAGTTTTTTTTAAAAAATCTTTATCAGCTAGGTCTCCTTCTACTAAATTTCCATATAAAACAGCTTCTTTATGTCCTGTTGAAAGATTATCATATACTAAAATGTTATATCCCTTTTCTCCCAAAGCCTTAACAACATGACTGCCAATGTATCCCGCCCCTCCAGTAACAAATATTTTCATAAAAACCTCCTCATTTTGTTAAATTAAAATTTTATTTTTGCTTTTGATTGTAATATTATACTAATTCAGGAAGAAAACGATAAGTCCCAATAGATTAGGGAGAGGTCAAAATCATTATGTTTCTAACATTTTTAGTTTCTTTTCTTATATCTTTTTTTACTCAAAAGTTTGTAATTTTGCTTTTTGAGAAAAAAAAATTATTTATAGATAAAATCGAAAATAATGAACCTCAAAAATTTCATAGTATTCCAACTTCAAGAGGTGGAGGAATAGGTATTTTTCTAGCAAATTTTCTGTTAGTACTTAATCCTCTTGGTATTAAGTTTTTAATTTCTGGTTCCTTAGCTTTTTTAAGTGGATTATGGGAAGACTTACAAAGAGGTTTATCTCCAAAAATAAGACTGCTGTTTCAAATTCTTTCTGCTGTTTTAGCTGTTTTATTAATAGGAGCAGTGATAAAAGATATAAGAATAATAGAGTTTCCTTATCCATTAGCAGTCTTATTTACAGTTTTTGCAATTGTAGGAGCTATAAATGCAATTAATATAATTGATGGTTTTAATGGTCTTGCTTCAGGAATATCTCTTATGATATTAACTAGTTTTGGAATTGTTTCATATCTTCAAAATGATAATGAGCTATTATTTATTATACTGGTTAATATTGGAGCTATTCTTGGATTTATGGTTTTTAATTTTCCTAAAGGAAAAATTTTTTTAGGAGATGGAGGAGCTTATTTTCTTGGTTTTGTGATAGCTGAAATATCTATCCTATTACCATACAGACATGAAGAAGTATCTCCGTGGTTTTCTTTAGCTGTTCTTGTTTATCCAGTATGGGAAGTTTTATTTTCTTTTTATAGAAAAACAAAAAGGGGATTATCCCCTTTAAAACCAGATAAATTTCATTTTCATATGCTTATAAACAAAAGAATAACAAAAAACAACCCAGCTACATCTATAGTTATATGGATTTTTGCTTTTCCTTTTACAGTTTTACCTGTTTTATATTACAACAATACTATAGCTTGTGCTTTCACAGCTCTTCTTTTTATTCTTATTTATAATGTTTTATATATATCTATTATTAAATTTAAAGTAAAAAATCAGCTATCTTTACTCTTCAAGTAAGACCTCTTTATTTTTTATTTTGAAAAACAAATGTCTTTTCTCTAACTCTTCAAATAGCTTTTCAAGTTCTTTTTGATAATCTGCTTCTCCTTTTTCAACTTTATCCATTATCTCTTCTAGTTCTTTTGTAAAGTTTTCATTTACAAACTGATATATATCTTTTCTTTTCTTTATAAGATTCATAACTGTTCTTCCAAGTTTTGTAGGGAAAAGGAAACCTCTTCTTTCTACTATGTAATGTCTATCTAAAAGTTTTTGGACTGTAACGGCGTATGTTGAAGGTCTTCCTATTCCTTTTTCTTTCATATCCTGAATAACTGTTGCAAAGGTGTAGTATGGAACTTTTGGTCTAAGCTGATATTTTTTCTTATCTTTTACATCTATTTTTCCTTCTGGTATTTCATACACACGAACAGGAAGAATAAGGTCATATCCATGTTCTAAAATTTTTGTTAAAACGTCTTCTTCTAATTCTTGACTAAATGCTTTTATTTTGAAAGTTGTCTTTTCTACTACTGTTTCTTTCATCTGAGATGCCATAAATCTTTTAAAAATAAGGTCATACAATTTTATATGTTCATTTGATATTCCTTGAATATTCATTGTGTAAAGCATAGAACGAAGTTCATCAGCATCCATTGGTCTTGTAGGTCTTATACACTCGTGGGCTCCTCCTGATGTTGAAAAAGTTCTTGGTTTAAAATACTCTTCTCCAAAATTTTCTGTTATATACTCTTTTGCTACAAATATTCCTGCCTCAGAAACTCTTATACTGTCTGTTCTGTGATAAGTAATAAGTCCTGCTTCAAATAAGTCCTGAGCATACTGCATAGTGTCTTGAGGTGAGTATTTAAGCTCAGCTGCTGCTTCAGAAAGCATAGTGTCTGTTGTAAATGGTTTTACAAATAGATGTTCTTCTTCTTTTTTTTCTGATGAAATCATTACAAACTCAAGATGCTCATAAAACCATTTTGCTTCTTTTTTGTCTTCAAATATAAATTCAAATGGATAACCATTTATCTCTATTCTTACTACAGCTATTTTTTTCTTTGCCTCATCTGTCCTGTTTATAATCCACTCTAAAACTGGCGTTTGAACTCTTCCTGCTGAAAGCCAGTGTTTGTGAAGTTTTTTCTGGATATATTGAGATATAGTGAATCCTATCCATCTATCAGCTACTCTTCTCACAAGCTGGGCTTTTACAAGGTTTACATCAAAATCCCTATAGTTGTGAATTGCTTCTAAAAATGCTCTTTTTGTAACTTCGTGAAACTCTGCTCTTTTTATATTGTAGTTATATGGAGCAGAGTTTAGATAAAGGTCATAACTTATTTTTTCTCCTTCTGTGTCAGGGTCTGTTGCTATAAATATCTCTTTTACTTCAAGGTCTAACTCTCTTATAGAGTTTATAATCTCGTTTTTTACTTCATCTATTGGTTCAAAAATAGGGACAAATTCTCCATTTTTCTTTACACCAAAATAATATTCCTCTTTATTAAGGTCATACACATGTCCCTTACTTGCTACTACTGTTAAAAATCTATCTCCTATAGCTATCTCATAAGCATCAAGGTTTTTAAGTTTTCTTCTAAGAGGTTTTCCGAAAAAGTTTGCTATAGTTCTTGCTTTATTTGGTGATTCAACAATTACAACTGTTGTAAGAAAAGACTGCTTTTCCTCAGGAATAAACTCTCCTCTTAATACTCTTTTTACTTTTTCTCTATCTTCATCTATCTGTTTT
>JAADDV010000075.1 GCA_013153795.1 Aquificota bacterium
AAGTTAGAACACCTTTTTATGTTTATAGTAAAAAAGCTATAAAAGAAAAAATACAGGCCTATAAAGAAGCTTTTTCCTCTTATGATACTCTTATCTGTTATGCAGCAAAAGCAAATCCTAATCTTTCTATATTAAAGATTTTTGAAGAAGAAGATTTTGGCTGTGATATTGTTTCTGGAGGGGAGCTTTATAAAGCAAGAAAAGCAGGTATTCCAGCTAGAAAAATAGTTTATGCCGGAGTAGGGAAAACAGATTTTGAGATTGAGTATGCAATAAGAGAAAATATTCTTTCTTTTAATGTTGAAAGTGAGATGGAACTTGAGGTTTTAGACGAACTTGCTAAAAAAAATGGTAGAAAAGTAAGAATTTCTATTAGAATAAATCCAGATGTAAATCCAAAAACCCACCCTTATATTTCAACAGGTCTTAGAAAAAGTAAATTTGGTATAGATATAGATAAAGCTTTAGATGTATATAAAAAAGCTACAAAATTAAGTTCTATAGAAATTATAGGTATTCACTGTCATATTGGCTCTCAAATAATGGAAATTTCTCCATATATAGAAGCTGTAGAAAAAACAGCAGAGCTGGTAAACCAGTTAAAAAAAGAAGGGATAGAGCTTGAATACTTTGATATAGGGGGAGGTTTAGGAATAAAATATAAACTAGAAGATAATCCTCCAACACCAAAAGATTTGGCAGAAAAGATTCTTCCTATTGTTTCTCAAACAGGATTAAAGCTGATTTTAGAACCAGGTCGCTCTCTTATAGGAGAGGCTGGAGCTTTAATAACACAGGTTATTTTTACAAAAGATAAAAAAGATAAACATTTTATTATTGTAGATAGTGGGATGAATGACCTTTTAAGACCTGCTATGTATAATGCATATCATCATATTGTTTCTGTTGAAAAAAAGGACAAAAAAGTTGTAGCAGATATAGTAGGTCCTATTTGTGAAACAGGAGATTTTTTTGCACTAGATAGAGAAATTGATGATGTTCAAAGGAAAGACCTTTTAGCTATTATGAGTGCTGGAGCATATGGGTCTTCAATGTCCTCAAATTATAATGTAAGACCACGAGCTGCAGAAGTTCTTGTTGATGGAGATAAATTCAGAATTATACGGGAAAGGGAAAGTTATGCTTACCTTACTCAACCAGAAGAAGATATGTTTGATGAAATATAAGGAGAGGAGTGTAAATAGATGAAAGTATTAGTTGTAGGAAATGGTGGAAGAGAACATGCTTTAGCCTGGAAAATCAAACAGAGTCCTTTAGTAAAAAAACTTTATGTTGCAAGGGGAAATGCAGGAATATGGAAAATTGCTGAAAAAGTTGATATAAGTCCTACAGATGTAGAAAATCTTGTGCAATTCGCAAAAGAAGAAAAAATAGATTTAACAGTAGTAGGTCCAGAGCAGCCTTTGTCTGAAGGAATAGTTGATGCTTTTGAAGAGGCTGGATTAAAAATTTTTGGCCATAAAAAAAATGCAGCAATTTTAGAAGCATCTAAGGTTTTTGCAAAAAACTTTATGAAAAAATACGGTATTCCAACAGCTTTTTATGAAACTTTTGATAATGAAGAAGAAGCTATTGCTTTTGTTCAAAAAATGGGAGCACCAATTGTTATAAAAGCTGATGGCCTAGCTGCAGGTAAAGGAGTCATTATAGCAAAAACTGAAGAAGAAGCTATCCAGACAGTAAAAGACATGTTTGCAGGTAAATTTGGAGAGGCTTCTAAAAGAATTGTGATAGAAGAGTTTCTAGAAGGAGAAGAAGCTTCTTACATTGCTATGGTAAAAGGGGATAAGCTTGTGCCTATGGCTACATCTCAAGACCATAAAAGGGTTTTTGATAATGATGAAGGTCCAAATACAGGAGGTATGGGAGCGTATTCTCCAACACCTGTAATAACACCAGAAATAGAAAAAGAGATTTTAGAAAAGATAATGTATCCAACGTTAAAAGGTATGAAAGAAGAAGGCCGTGAAATGTGCGGATTCTTGTATGCTGGACTTATGATTGGTCCAAAAGGGATAAATGTTCTTGAGTTTAATGTGAGAATGGGAGACCCTGAAACTCAGCCTATAATGAGAAGATTAGAAAGTGACCTTGTTGAACATATTTTGGATATTTTAGAAGGAAATATAGATAGAGTAAACCCAGTTTGGAGTGATAAATGGTCTATAGGAGTTGTTATGGCTTCAAAAGGATACCCAGGGTCTTATGAAAAAGGAAAAGAAATCACAGGTATAGAAGAAGCAGAAAAAGACCCTGATGTAGTTGTATTTCATGCCGGGACTGATATAAAAAATGGAAAGCTTGTAACAGCAGGTGGAAGAGTTTTAACAGTAACTGCTACAGGAGATACTCTCGTAGAAGCAAAAGAAAAGGTTTATAAAGCTGTTGAAAAAATCCATTTTGAAGGAGCTCACTACAGAAAAGATATTGGGGATAAAGGAATAAAAATTCTTTCTCAAAAAGTCATCAAATAAAAATTTACATCCTCCAAATATTTGGAGGATGTAAATCTGATACCTCTCATATTTTCATTAATATTCTTAATCTACTCTTACGTTAGTTTTAAAGCCAAATAGTATCTGATTTATATGTTTTTATAAAACTTTTATTTAGCAAGTCATATATATAAACATAAACTTTTTTTAATATTCAGGAGGTTTTTATGAAAATAGCAAAGAAACCAAATAGATTAATAAATGAAAAAAGTCCGTATCTTAGACAGCATGCATACAATCCTGTAGACTGGTATCCATGGTCTGAAGAGGCTTTTGAGAAAGCAAAAAAGGAAGACAAACCTGTTTTCCTTTCTATAGGATACTCAACCTGCCACTGGTGTCATGTTATGGAAAAAGAGAGCTTTGAAGATGAAGAGATAGCTCAGATTTTAAACAAATATTTTGTGCCTATAAAAGTAGATAGAGAGGAAAGACCTGATATAGACAGTATATATATGAATGTGTGTATGATGATGACTGGTCATGGAGGCTGGCCTTTAACAGTTTTTTTAACCCCTGATAAAAAACCTTTTTATGCAGGGACATATTTTCCAAAGGAAAGCACATATACACGAATAGGGCTAAAAGACCTTCTTTTAAAACTTGCTCAAATGTGGAAAGAAGACAGAGAGACTCTTTTAAACCGTTCTGAAAAAGTTCTTGAGTATCTAAAAGAGCTTACAGAAAAAACAGCTACAGAAACACTTAGCTCACATGTTTTTGATATGAGTTATGAAAGATTTAAGGATATTTTTGACCCATATTACGGCGGTTTTGGACACAGACCAAAATTCCCATCTCCCCATAATTTTCTTTTTCTTCTCAGGTATTACCACAAAACTAAAAAAGAAAATGCCCTTGAGATGGTAAAGCACACCCTAAAAAATATGAGACTTGGAGGAATATTTGACCATGTAGGATTTGGTTTTCATAGATACTCAACAGATGAAAGATGGCTTCTTCCTCATTTTGAAAAAATGCTTTATGACCAGGCTATGCTTACAATGGCTTATTTGGAAACCTATCAGATAACAAAAGATAATTTTTACAAACAGGTAGCAGAAGAGATTTTAGAATATGTAAAAAGAGATATGACCTCTTCTGAAGGAGGATTTTATTCTGCTGAAGATGCTGATAGTGAAGGAGAAGAAGGAAAGTTTTATGTCTGGGAATATGATGAGCTTAAAGAGATTTTAAAAGAGGATTTTGAACTGTTTATAAAGATATTTAATATTCAGAAAGAAGGGAATTTTAGAGAAGAGGCAACAGGAAAAATTACAGGGAAAAACATTATCTATATGAAAAGGCCTGTAAAAGAGATAGCTGAAAAACTTGGAAAGTCAGAGGAAGAGATAAAAGAGTTTATAGAAAAAACAAGAAAGAAGTTGTTTGATGTAAGGAAAAAAAGAATCCATCCACTGAAAGACACAAAAATTCTTACAGACTGGAACGGTCTTATGATTGCTGCTTTTTCAATGGCTTATCAAATAACAGAAAAAGAAGAGTATTTAGAAACTGCTAAAAAAGCTGCAGATTTTATACTTGAAAAAATGAAAAAGGAAGACGGGACACTTCTTCACAGATATAAAGATGGTGAGGCAAAATTTAATGGAAATTTTGAAGATTATGCTTTTTTAGTCTGGGGATTAATAGAGCTTTACTATGCTTCTTTTGAGGAAAAATATCTAAAAGAAGCTGTAAAGTTTACAGATAAAATGATTCAGCATTTCTGGGATAAAGAAAATGGTGGTTTCTTTATGACGCCTGACCTTGGGGAAAAGCTTATAGTAAGACCTAAAGAAAGTTATGATGGCGCTATTCCTTCTGGAAACTCTGTAGCTGCTTATAATCTTTTTAGGCTCTACAGAATAACAGGAAACAAAAAGTATGAAGGTTACGGTCTAAAAACAGTAAATGCATTTGCAAACAAGATAAAAACCCTTTTAACAAGTTATTCAATGATGCTTGTGGCGTATGATTTTTATCTTTCAGAAGGAATAGAGATTGTTTTAGCTGGAAAGAAAGAAAAACTTAAAGCTTTTATCTCAAAAATATATGAGAGGTTCTTACCATACAAAACAGTTGTTTTGAAAGAAAATGAAAAAATTGCAGAAATTGTTCCTTATGTGAAGGATATACCAGTAAAAGAAAATCCTGAAGCATACATATGTAAAAACTTTTCCTGCCAGATGCCTATAACAGATATAAAAACCTTTGAAAAAGAGTTAGGCTGAAATCAGCCTAGCTCTTTGCTCCTTTTTGTTGCTTCTTCAACAGCATTTATAACAGTGCTTCTAAAACTTCCTTTTTCCAGTGCATGGAGTCCGTAGATTGTTGTCCCTGCAGGGGAAGTAACTTTGTCTCTTAAAACTGCTGGATGTTCTCCAGTTTCTTTTAAAAGTTTAGCTGCTCCCAGGACAGTCTGAACAGCAAGCTTTAATGCGTCCTGATAAGATAAACCTCCTTTTACTCCTCCCTGGGCAAGAGCATCAATAAACGTAAATACATATGCTGGTCCACTACCTGATAAACCAGTAACAACGTCCATTAAAGACTCATTAACTTCTATAACTTCTCCTAAAGGTTTTAAGAGATTCAGCACTGTTTCTTTTTCTTGCTGAGATATATCTTCCTCAAAAGAAACAGCAATTGCCCCTTCTCCTATTAATGCAGGTGTATTTGGCATTACTCTGACGATTTTTGCCTCAGGGACTAAGGATTTTAGTTTTTGGATTTTTGTTCCAGCAAGAACAGAGATAAGAATTTTTCCTTTTAGATTTTCTTTTATAGGAGATAAAACACTTTCAGCATCTTTTGGTTTAACAGCAAGAATAACAATATCTGAAAGGGAAGAAACTCTGCTGCTACTGTCTGTCCCTGCGATGTTGTATTTGTTTACAAGATAATCAAGTCTTTCCTGGGATATATCAGAAACAATAACATCCTGTTCTTTTACTGTTTTGCTATTTATAAGACCTCTTATAATCGCCTCTCCCATATTTCCGCCGCCGATAATACCAACCTTAAACATACCTTTTCCTCTTCTCCTTGTAGTTGATTTTTTTACCTTCTGAAAGCTTTATTATATCAATCACTCTGTTTACGTTATAATCCTGAAGAAAATCAAGCATCTTAAGGAAAACTTTAAGGGTTACTTCTGCATCTGACATAGCTCTGTGTTGTTTTGGAAAAGGGATATTAAAGTGATACGCAAGGTTTGATAGAGATTTGCTATCTATATCA
The DNA here is from genome assembly GCA_013153795.1 of Aquificota bacterium. Lineage (GTDB taxonomy): Bacteria > Aquificota > Aquificia > Aquificales > Hydrogenothermaceae > JAADDV01. Next base: position 5,760 of record JAADDV010000075.1, read on the forward strand.
GGCATTATTCTTCTAGCCAAAGCGTCTGTGCAGATATGGGGATTTTTTATTATCTGTTTGTTTAGTTTTTTTAGATTGTAGTTTAAAAAAGAAAGGTCAAATCCTACATTGTGTCCTACAATGATAGTATTTTTTATAAATCTTAAAAAATCTGGAAGGACATCTTCAATTTTAGGCTGGTCTACAACCATTGCGTTTGTAATACCTGTAAGCTGGGTTATATGGGAAGGAAGAAGTCCAAAATCTGGCTTCACAAGCTGCCAGAACTTGTCAACAATAATATTTCCCTGATACTTTATAGCTGCTATTTCTATAATAGAGTTATTTTCAGGGTTAAATCCTGTTGTTTCCAGGTCTATAACAGTAAAAACTGCTTCATCAATGGTTAACCTGTACATCTTCTTGTCCTTTATTTTCAATTTTTAAAAAGCCTACAAGCATCTTAAACATCCATGGATAAAGAAGCCCTGTAATTATGGCAGTTAAAACAATTGCAGAGGCATCTTCCTCTCCCAATATATTAGTTTCAAGTCCTAATGTTGCAATAGCAGCAAGCAAAGTTAGAGGCATAGCAAGGGAAAAAGCTGATAGTAAAACTTCCTTCCATGAAAAGTTAGCAAAAAATAAAAAGACAGAAGCTCCAAATCTGACTAAAAGGATTATAAAAGAGAATATCAGTGCTTTTGTTATTATATGAGGCTGTAGAAGCTGGAATATATCAAATCTAAGACCAACTTCTATAAAGAAAATAGGTATTAAGAATCCATATCCAAAAGCACTGAGCTTTTCCATAACCTCTTCTCTTTCTTTGAAAACAAGAGCAAACAGCATTCCCCCAAAGAAAGCTCCAATTATAGGCTCAAGGTCAAAGAGACTGGCAAGGGCTACAAATATAAACATATTTGCAAGATTTGCCCTTACTCCTGTTTCCGAAGCATCTCCTGTTGTTAAAAAATGTTTTAGAAGATGGGGATTCCACCATATATAAAGATGAAAAAGCTTAAGAGAGATATAAGCAATAACAAAAAAGGTTGCTATTCCTGCAAAATGAATAAAAGCTTCAAAAGAAAGTCCAAACTTAAAGTAAAGAAACATTAAGGTAATAGTCAGTAAGCTAGCTATCTCTCCTATACTTCCAAGAATAAGAATAGACTGGGCAAAAGGAGTTTTTATAAGACCTGTATCTCTAAGGATAGAATATAAAAGACCTATAGCTGTAGCAAGGTATATAAGTGCATAAACAACAGGCTGTTTAAAGTAAAAAACAATAAGAAAAGAAAATCCTAAAATAGCTAATATAGATAAAATATAAAAAACTAATACTTTCTTAGGAGTTGTTTTAAACCTTTCAAAGTTTATCTCTAGACCTGCTAGATACATAAGAATAATAAATCCTAACTCCCCTAAAAACTTGACTATTGGCGTATGCTCTACAAACTGTTTAAAAAAAATTCCTAAAAACAGTCCATAAACCATTTCTCCAACAGAAGAAGGCAGATTAAGACGTTTACTTATAAAAGGAATAACAAAGGCTCCTAGAGATATAACTAAAAGAAGAATAGCTTCTGTTTTACCCATAAAACTCCTCAGCTCCTAAAGGAATAACTAAAGATGAACATTTTAATTTTTTAACTATTAAAAATGGGACATGAGGTTCAAAAAGAGAAATTTTTTGTTCTTTATCATAAGCAATAATAAAAAGATTTTTTCCTTTTCCTTTAGTCTCACATATATATCTAACTGTTTCTCTAACGGGGTTTCCTTCTAAAAGAGTATATTTAATTTTCTTTTTATATATTTGCTCGTAATCTTTAATTATTTCTTCCCTTTCTTTTAAAGCTTCTTCTTCATGGATACCTCTTAGCTCTTTAGGTAAAGTAACATAAATAACTTCGTAATCTATTTTCATAAGACGAGATAACTCAATACCTATAGATAATACAAAAGCAGGGTCAGGGCAGTTTAAAGAGATTATTAAGTTTTTATAAGGAAAATTCCCTGAAGAAATTAAAAAAGGTTTATTTGCTAGCTCAAAAACTTTTTTTAGTTTGCAGCTTGCAAAAGGAAAAATACTTTTTGGAATAGGATACACATAAAGTCCTATATTTTCTTTCTTTGTTTTTGTGAAAATTTCCTCAGGTTTATTAATACGTTCTTTTACTTCAAAATTTTCCGTTAAACTTTTTATTTTTTCTAAATTTATCTTTTCTTCTAAAGGATAAATATATACTTTATGAGCTTGTGTATTTTGTTTTATATAAATAGCTTCTTCTAGGGATTTTTCAAAAGAAGAGCTGTAAGGAAGTGCGATATTTGAACCAAACTGTTGAGGAAATTGGGGAACTCCTTTAGTAAAAAGTTCAACAAGATTTTGGAGAACTTTTGGGTCTCCTACAATAATAACTCTATCTCCTACTTTTATCTTTTCATCACCAGTAGGAATTATTAATTTTCCATCTCTATATATTGCTGCTATTCTCCATCTTGTAGCTTTAAGGTATTTTAGCTTTCTATCTACTAAATGAGAACGAGCAAGTATACTTATTTCGATTATTTCACCTTGCCCTGAACCAACATTTATAGCAATAGAGTAATTTTTTTCTATTTTTGTTAATAAAATTTTTGTGATAAGGTCTGTAGGTTTTAAAATCTCAACTTCATATTTTTCAAAGTCTGCTTCTCTTTCTTCATAAAAAAGAAGAACAAAAATTTGAGCTTTAATATTTAAAACTTCTTTAACTACTCTACAGGTTTCTAAAGAAACATCAGGGTCTCTAACCGTTATAATCAGATATTTAATATTTTCAAAAAATGTTTCATCATTTTTTTTTATTTTTTTCCAGGTTAAAAGACTGCTAGCATCTCCTATTACAAATTCTATATTTTCATTTTGATATTTTTCCTTCAAAGAGTTTATTAAATTTTCATCTATATCAATACAGATTATTTTCCATTTATCTTTAAGAGCTTTTAAAATACTCTCCCCAAAAATATTTGCTCCTACAATTACAATTGTCCTATCTGAGACAGCCATAAATTTAACCTCTAAATCAATTTAGAAAATTTTTTTATAGTAAAATAAAATTTTGCAACCATTATATCAAATTAAATAGGAGGGATTATGAAACCAAGAGTAGCTCTTTTACAAACTCCTGATAAAAGAGGATTTATTCCAGTTATCATGGAGGGCTTAGAAAAAGCTTTTTCTGCAAAAAATTTTGAAGCAAAAATTATTGAACTCAATCCTGAAAATGTTCAACAAGTTGTCGAGGAATTAAATGAATTTAGACCTCTTTTTATGTTCGATATAAATTTAGATGGAGTTATATTTGGAGAACAAGATGGAAAAAAGATACCTTTAGCAGATATGGTAGGAAATGTTCATATAACATGGTTTTTAGAAGACCCTATGCTTCATTATACAAAAATAAAAGAAGTTAAAGATTCAAATCAGTTTCTATATCTAACTATAGATATAGACCATATGCAATGGATTAATACAGAGTTTAGAAAAAATGCTTCTTTAGTAACTCCAGGTGTTAATCCATCTGCTTATCCTCCGGCAAATGTAAAAAAAGAATTTGATGTTGCTTTTGTTGGTCCTGTTGTTGACCCAACAATAATAGAAGCAAGCTGGAAAGAAAGGTTTGATGAACCTCTTTATGTTTATGCTATTGAACTTGGAAGACTTCTTTATAGAAATCCTGATATGCCAATAAGAATAGCTGCTAACTACTTAGGCTCTCAATTTAATGAAGAGTTTCAAAAAGCTTTACTAAAATTCAAACAGGAAAGAGATGAGGAATACTACAGATATTTAATAGATATTGGCGTGTATGCAATGCACCTTAGAAGATGGAACATAATAGACAGCATAGAAGATTTTGAAGTTAATATTTTAGGACCTGCTCAAGGAGAGTTTAAAGATAATATTGTTATATATGACAATATCATAAATGAAAATGATATCATCACTTTCTTATCAAAAAGTAAAATCTCTCTAATAAGTCAACCTCCTTTCATACCTTCTGGGACAGGTTTTACAGTATTTAATAGTGTAGCAAGTGGTGCTTTAACTATGGTTGAGGAAAGATTATCTGTAAAAACATTCTTTAATCCTGACCAAGAAATAGTTCTTTATCATCCAATAGATACAGTAGAAATAGAAGGAAAAATTGCTTATTTCTTAGAAGAAAAACCAAAAGAACTTGAAGCTATAGCAAAAGCTGGAAGAGACAGAGTATTTAGAGAGCATACTCTTTATCAAAGAGGAGAGTTTATTGCTTCCTTAATGGAAGAGATATTAAAAAGTGCTGAGCAAGCCTCTCAAACTGAAAATAAAGAAGAAAGTGTAGAAACAGCTTCTAAATCTTCAGAAGAAACAAATAAGGACAACTAATAAAAGGGTGGTTAAAGCCACCCTTTCTTTTTAAAAACTAAAAGAGGAATAATAGCTGATATAATCATTAAAATTATTGCCATTGGGTATCCATATTTCCAATCCAGCTCTGGCATAAAATGGAAGTTCATACCATATATACTTGCTATTAGGGTAGGAGGTAGAAAAATAACTGACATTATCGTAAATATTTTTATAACCTGGTTTTGCTCAATGTTTAAAAGTCCTAAAAAGGTGTTTTGTAGATAATCTAATCTTTCAAAATTAAATGTTGTATAGTCTATAAGAGAATTTATATCTTTTATCATTATTCTAAGCTCTTCTCTAACTTCTTTTGGAATTTTATAGCTTTTTAAGAGAGAAGACAAAATTCTTTGTTTATCTATCAAATTTTCCCTTATAGTCATATTAAAATCTTCATAATATGAAATTGTTTCTAGTATTTGTTCAGTAATATCTATTCCTG
>JAADDV010000070.1 GCA_013153795.1 Aquificota bacterium
CCTATTGTTTTTAAAATAGCTATATCTTTTCTTTTTTCTCTAGCTTTTGTTATAAGAAGAGAAGAGACATTAAAAGATGCTACTAAAACTATTAAAGCTAGCACCAAAAACATTGCGAACTTTTCAAGCTGTAAAGCTTGAAATAAACTTTTGTTCATATCCATCCATGTCCTTACAACATAAGGATAAGAAATCTTTTCTTGTAGTTGTTTTTTTATTAAATCAACTTGATAAGGATTTTTTACTTTTATTTGTATTCCTGTAACACTACTTCCCATATCAAAAAACTTTTGAGCTGCTTTTAAATTCATTCCAACAAATGTTGAATCATATTCATACATACCAAAATCCACTATGCCTGATACATAAACTTTCTTTACTTTAGGTAAAAAACCTAAAGGTGTTTTTCTTCCAAAAGGAGACATAAGGTTAAAACTTTCTCCTACAGAAATTCCTAAAGAGAAAGCTAGCTCTTTACCAACAATAACTTTATTATCATCTGTTAAATCATACTTACCTGAAACAATTTTTTTATGTAAAGCCATTATATTTTTATCTTTTTCAGGAGGAAAACCTCTCACAGTTATAGCTTGAACAGTTTGACCTTTGGAAGCTAAAGCTTGAGAGTAAATAAAAGGCTCCCAATCTACGATATCTGGAAATTTAGAAAGGACAGTTTTTCCAATTTCTTCATATTCAGTAAATTTTCCTGCTATTTTAAAAATCACAATTTGTGGTGTATTTTCTAAAAGTTTTTCTTTTATTCCCCATAAAAAACCACTCATCACAGCCAGAGTTATTAAAAGAGCAGCCACTCCAACAGTTATTCCTACTATGGAGATAATAGTCATAAATGAAAGGATTTTTGACTTTAAAGAGAATAAATATCTAATAGCTATTTTTATGTATAAAGGCATTCTTTAATCTCTTTTGTTTAGTATTTAAATATTTATTCTATCAAATATTGAATAAATTCTTTAAAGCATTAGAGATAGAAAAGAAGATTATTGTTAGATTATCTAATTTTAACTTGGCTATTTCTTAAAACGATTTTGCTTTGTTATAAAAACTAAAGGAGAATACAATAAAGCAGAAGATTATTAAAAATAAAAATATTTAAAATCTGCTTGTAAAATTTGTCCTAAAAAGGAAAAATATATAAAAAGTTATCGTGAAATGAAGAAAGGTTTTCTTAAAAGAAGGTGAAATGGAACAGATAAATATGTGAAGAGAGAAGATAAGAAATATAATGAAATGACCAAAAATTAGGATTAGGATTACTTAATCCATCCATTAAAAAAAGAGGGGACAATATTGTCCCCTAACCCCTGAGGAATCTCCTGACCAGCAACAAGAAGGGTAGTGCCAGATAAAGGAGGGCATTTATAGAAGAGGCAGAAGAAGATAAACTACAACCTCCTCCTCCCTCACCACTGGTTTCCATTGAGGTATTATTTTGAGAATTTGAGTTGTTTCCTGTAGGAAAGAAAACTTCATCTGCTCCAATATCAACAGTTTTACGGGAAATTCTAGGTTCTAAATCTATATCTCTTTCTGGTAAAGGAATATCTTCTTTAATAACTCCTCTATCTATTAAAGGAGAATTTTTATCTAAATGATAATAACCAACAAACATAGGGTCAGCACTTATATTAAACCTTTCATCAAATTTTCCTTCTTCTTTTATTTTTGTTAAATTTTCTACAAAAAAGTTTTCAAAATTATTATTTTCTAATTTTATAGTAGGTTCATATTTAGAGTTTCCTATTTCTGTCTCTATGTATGCATCCTTTCCAAATTTTTCAGCACTATTATTGTAGATAATGTTGTTATATATGTATGCTTTTCCGTTATTATCAAAAGCTTTTATATGGAAACCTCCCCCGTAAGCTGAAGATGTATTTTCTACAAATGTATTATTGACTATGAAACCTTTTCCAGCTTTTAATGTTAATAAAATACCTCCTCCTCTTCCTCCTCCAGCAGCGTCTGATTTGTTTTTAACTATAATATTGTTTATAATTTCTACTCTACCTATTGAGGTCTCTATAGAGCCTCCTCCTCCATATCCTCCTTCATTTTCTTCTACTATACAATGAGAAACTTTTATAGTCCCTTCTAAAGAGTTAACATCAAATCCTCCTCCATAATCCTGAGAAGTATTCTTTTTAAAGGTAGAATTAATAATAGAAATATTTCCTGTATTTGTTTGTATATATAAACCTCCCCCATCTGCATCTATTGTTGCTATATTTCCCTCAAATTTACAATCTTCTATAGTAATATTTGCATACTTTGTTTTTATAAAAAGACCGGCTCCTTTTTTATTTTCTCCTTCTATTTTTCCATTAACAAAAGAGATATTTTTTATTGTTATATTTTTTCCATCATCATTACTAACAAATGTATCTATTTGTAAAATTCTACCTTCTTTGTTTCCATCTAATATTACATCTCCCCTTCCTTCTATTATTAGGTTTCCTTCATCAGTTGGAGGAGCGTAAATAAGATTATTTACTTTATATACCCCTTCTTGCAGATAGATAATATCATCTTCCCCATTTGTAGAAGCATTATATAAACCAATCTGTATTTCACATGGATTTTCCTTTGAACAATCTCCTATTCCTTTAGGAGAAACATATATTTCTTTTGCCTGAACAAAGGATACTGTAGTTGATACCAGCAAAGCAGCAATCAGCTTCCTTTTCATAGTTAATTTCTCCTTATTGTTTGTTTTCTGATAAAAACAAGAGCAAAGGATATGCCAGAAAAAAAAAGTGTTGAAAATTTTAAATTTTTATTTCACATAGATAAAATCTGTAAAAGATAATGACAAAATTATTGAAAATATTGATATTTTTTGTAAACTGCTTTTACAAAATTTAACTGTTTTTTGCAACAGTTATTAACACTTTCTTGTATGAAAGATTTACAGTAAAAAGGGCAGTAAATAAAGCAACAGCAACCATCATATACATAATAACAAGCTGGTAAGAAACAGCTTTCAGTGGTTCTGCTCCTGCTAAAAGCATTCCTGTTGTAATACCTGGTATATGGATTATTCCTACTGTTTGAAGAGAATTTACTGTTGGGATTAAAGCTGCTTTTATAGCTTTTTTTATTACAAACTCAAGAGCTTGTTTAAGAGTTGCTCCAAGAGCAATCATATTTTCTATTATGTCTATAGTGTTTTTCACTTCTCCCTTCATTCTGTCAACGGTAAGGGTATAGATATTAAGAGAGTTTCCAATAACCATTCCTCCAACAGGAATAATCTCATTTGGTTTAAAAGAGATAACTCCAATAGCAATAAGAGAAAATAAAACAATAAAAGAAGCTAAAAATATTGAAGCAAAAGCTGTTAAAAAGCCTTTTTCTTTAAGCTGAACTCTCTTTTGAGCTGTATAGCTGGCAAAAAGAATCATAAGAATGAGAATAAATAAAAGCTCAAAAGGGTTTTTAAGCTTAAATACATAAACAAGGATATATCCTAAAACCAAAAGCTGAACAAATGCCCTTATTGAGTTCCATAAAAGCTCTTTCTCTATACCAAGTTTTTCTTTATATGAGTAAACAAGGGCTATAAGGACAAGGATATACGAAGCTAAAAATTTATACTCCATCTGTTTTTTACCAGTTTCTTTGATTTTTGGAAAATTTCTTCTGGTTTTATAGAGGTTAAACATAAAGATTTATTAAATTTGCAGGGTTTCTTGCCGTGTAAATCACAGGGTTGGCAAGGCAAATTTGCATATATGAAATCTCCTTCTTCTGGTAAAGGATAAAATCCAAAATATGGATAGGTTGCTCCATATATCATAAAAACAGGAATAGATACAGCTCGTGCCATATGTGCAACAGCACTGTCATTGCTTATTGTTAGTAAGGAGTTTGAGATAACTGCTAAGCTTTCTCTTATAGAGAGCCTTCCTCTAAGGTCTAAAACTTCTTTTGGATATACAGTTTCATCTTTTTCTTTATCTTCTTTTGAGCCGACAAGAACTATGTTGAAACCTTCTTTTATGTAAAACTCGGCTACCTTATCAAAAAAAGGGTACATCTTGTTTTTGTATCTAGCTCCTGTCCCTATAACAATAAAACTTTTTGGTAGTATCTTTTGAGCTTCTTTTTTTTCCTCTTTAGAAAGGATTATTTTAGGTTTATATATCTGTTTTTTTTCTAATCCTACTTGATAAAGTGTTTCCTGGTAAGCTTTTAAAACATTAAAATCAGATAAATCAATAAATTTTCTAAAAAATGGTTTTGTATACAGTCTTCTTTTGAGGCTTTCTTTTTTATATTTGATAAAAGGAGTCTTAGAAAAAAAAGACAAAATTCTTGTTCTTAGATTATTATGCAGGTCTAAAACATAGTCATATTCATTTGTATTTTCAGCTAGTTTTTTTAAATCTTTTATAGTTTTTAACTCTTTTTTTTTCAAAAGCTAAAACTTTATCGATTCTGTAGTCTTTTTCAAAAAGCTGATTAAAAGGTTTTAACGTTAAAAAATCTATAGAAAAGCTCCTCTCATACAAAGGCTGTAAGACAGAAGAAGCAAGTAAAACATCTCCTAAAGAAGAAAAACGAATAACAAGAATTTTTTTCAAATTTGCTCTCTTAGAGCATATTTTTGAGCATTTCTATTTCTTGAGTAAATTCATCTACCATAGATTGATGATTATATTTTTTCGCCTGCTGAATACCTTTTTCATAGCTTTCTATGGCTTTTTCTATATCTCCTATATTTAAATAACACTGAGCTAAAAGTCTGTAAGCAGCTCCTTCATCTTCATGAAGAGATAAGTATTTATTTAAATATAAAAGTGCTTCATCATACCTTTGCGCTTTAAAAAGCTCTAAAGCAAGTCCATAAAGACCTAAAGGATTATCTGGATTTTTTTCTAAAGCTTTTTTAAGTTCATTTATTCTATCTGACATGTTTCTTCTCCTTTATAAAACTGGATATTCTCCAGTAAAACATGCAGTGCAAAATCCTTTTTGTCTATGCTTATTAGCAGCTTCTATCATCCCTTCTAAAGAAAGGTAATATAGACTATCGGCTCCTATGTATTCTCTGATTTCTTCAATAGTTTTGTTTGCCGCAATAAGTTCCTTTTTTGTAGGAGTATCTATCCCATAATAACAAGGGCTTACAACAGGAGGGGAGCTAAGAAGAAAATGAATCTCTTTTGCGCCAGCTTTTCTAAGCATATTTACGATTTTTTTGCTAGTTGTTCCTCTTACAAGAGAGTCATCTATGACTATAATCTTTTTTCCTTCTATAACCTGTCTTACAGGGTTTAGTTTCAATTTTACACTTAAATCTCTTATTTCCTGTTTTGGCTGTATAAAACTTCTTCCTACATAGTGGTTTCTTATAAGACCTATTTCCAGTGGAATACCGCTTTCTTCTGAGTATCCTTTAGCTGCTAAAAGACCTGAGTCTAAAACAGGAACCACACAGTCAGCATCTACCTTAAACTCTCTAGCAAGGGTTCTTCCCATTTCTTTTCTTATCTCGTATACCCAGTCCTGGAAAATGAGACTATCAGGTCTTGCAAAATAAACAAACTCAAATATACATTTTTTTGGCTCCTCTGGATAATCTAGTGGAAAATATGAACGCATCCCTGCATCGTCTATTACAAGAACTTCTCCAGGTTTAATATCTCTTAAGTATTCAGCTTCTACAATATCTAAGGCGCATGTTTCTGAAGCTACAAAGAAACTTCCAGACCTGTTTTTTCCTAAGACCAGAGGTCTAAAACCAAATGGGTCCCTAACAGCAATAAGCTGTTTTTCCCTAAGGATAACAAGAGAGTATGCCCCTTTAACTTTTTTCATTGCTCCAAAGATAAGAGGTAGAAAATCTCTATCATTTTTGTGAAGCATAATATGAGAAGGAGGGGGTTCTTTTTCTCTAGCTATAAGATGGATAAACACTTCTGTATCTGCTGTTGAACGAAATATTGCCCCCTCTTTTTCAAGTTGTGTTCTTATCTCAACAGCATTTGTTAAATTTCCGTTGTGGGCTATAGCAAAAGAACCACCGTAAAAATGGGCAAATAATGGCTGGATATTTTTTGGGTCTGAACCGCCAGCTGTTGAGTATCTAACATGACCAATAGCAATATCTCCTTTTAGCTCATTCAGGTCTTTTTCTTTAAAAACCTTGGTAACAAGACCTTCCCCAAGTTTTAGATTTATATCATAGCCATCAGAGACAGCAATACCTGCTGACTCCTGACCTCTATGTTGCAAAGCATGAAGTCCTAAAAATGTCATATGAGAAGCAGAAGTATTATTAAAAACACCAAAAACACCACACATAAAGAAACTCCTCTTGGGAATTTATTCTGAAGAGTAATACAAATATCTTAATTTATGTTAGAAAAAAAAGAAATACAGGCACTATACGTGCCTGTAAAGGATAGAAATTATTGAACTGTTTGAATCCACTTTTTGAGAAGATGTCCGTTTTTCCAGATATTTACAATAGGATTATTAATATCTGATGCTGTAATGAGAATTTCTTCATTTGCAAAAACAATATATTTTGCAGGAGCTCTAAGATTTTTTATTGTATAAAGAACCAGACCATTATCAAAAGATAAAGCTTTAACAGAGTTATCAGAAAGGCCTACAGCAACTTTTTTATTTTCAGGAGATATATTTGCTGATAAAGCTTCTTTATCAAAAGCAAACTCTTTTACTTTGTTTAAAGCCGTATCTAAAACTCTAACTGTTTTATCATGAGAAGCAGTAATTACATATTTTCCATCTTTTGAGATTTCAACAGTGTTTATCACATCATTGTGTATTTGTTTAGAAAGTTTAATACTGTCTGTAGTTGTATCAAATACAACTACATATCCATCTTTAGTTGCTATATAAATATCGCCATTTTTATATCTTACATATGTAGGAATATGTCCTAAATCTTTTTCATCTTTTATTTCTCCAGAAACTCTATCTGCTATTTTTATTTTTCCATTCTTCGTAAAGAAGTAAAGTTTACTTCCATCTTTGCTAAAAGAAACTGCCATAGATTCCATTGGATAAAGTTTTGATAAAACTGGGAAGGTTGTTTTCATATCCCAAACAAGAATTTTGTCATACTTTTTAGATTTATCTTCGAGAGCATAGGCAAGTTTTCTAATTGGCTTTATTCCTGCAACATACTCCCCATTATGAGATATTCCATAGTTTATAAATTTATCAAAGTTTCTAACATCTTTTGGGTCATAAAGAGAAATTTGAGGTTTGAACTTTTTTAAATCCCAGAAGTAGATACCAGCTTTACCCATAGAAACAAGGTATTTGTAATCTGGTGTAAAGCTTAAAGGACCATAAGCCTGAACAGGAGGAAGCTGAACAGGTTCAAGAATATACGTAACCTTAATTTCATCTCCTTTTTTAACTTTTAGTTCAAAAGTATCTTCATAAATACCTTTTTTAACAGTGATTTTATGAACTCCTTCATCTAATTCTAAAGTAACAGGAAGTTTTCCAACCTTTTTTCCATCAACAATAAGAATAGCATCTGAAGGTCTTGCATAGAAATGAACAACAGCTTTTTCAAGATTTACAAATATCTTTGTTGTTTTTCCATACTCTATATCTACAATTCTTGTTGTTCCAACATCTCCAAGTTTAAAAATAAGCTTATGTTCTCCAACAGGAATTTTTTCCTTTAAAGGAGTTATACCTATTAAATCTTTTCCTTCTAAAACTTGAGCTCCTTGAGGTTTTGTATCAGCTACTAAAAGTCCTCTTGGAGTTGGATTAAATTTAAGCTCTATAGTTTTATCAAAATAAACTTGAACACCTTTTTTTATGTCAATATCCCAAGGAGAAGTTGCTACCATAATGTCATACTTAGCTTCCTTTAACTCTAAAACTATCGGTGTTTTTCCTACATATTTACCATTTACATAAACATCTGCATTTGGAGGTTCTTTGATAACGATTTTTCCTTTTCCTTCACAGGAAGCAAAAAACAAAGCGATTAAAAAAACAAAAAGAAACTTAAGAGTTTTTTTCATTCTACATACCTCTCTTTGAGAATTTTTCTTCTTATACTAGGTTAGCAAAAACTAACAAAATTTACTATATTATATTATAATATCTTAACCAATAACCTATTTTACTTTGGAGGTATAAAAGAATGTCTACAGCTCAGGCAGAATCAGCACAGGCATGTCCCAAACCTTCTTACTGGGAAACTCATAAGTTTACCTTAATGAGAAATATATCTTATATTCTTGTTGTTTTAGCTTTGATAATAATTCCTGTCTTTAAGATAGCAAAGATAGATATTGCTCATAATGAGTCATGGATTTTTGGAGAAAGAGTTTCTCTTCAAGAAGGTCTTGGACCTGTTATTTTTGCAGCAGGATTTTTTGCAATTTTGGTTATTGTTATGAACCTCATAAATGGTAGAGTTTTTTGTGGATGGATATGTCCTGGAGGATGGGTTGCTGAAATAACAGAAAAGTTTAGAAGAAAGTATTTTAACCCACAATCTTCAACAAAAGATAAACTCTTTTATTATTTTATATCTCTTGTTGTAGCTGTTTTATTTACTCTACTTTTCTTTAATTGGATAACAGATTTAAGAGTTTTCTTTTACAAAACAAACCCAGCTTTTCCATGGATGTGGGGAGCGTTTTTAGGTAGTTTGGGAATTATATACTTTGAGGTTTTCATTGGAAAAAGATGGTGTAGAACATTTTGTCCAACTGGAATATACCAGAAGATAACTCCATATCATCATAAATTTAAACCTACTATGGACCCTAAATTTGACCTTGCAGATTGTGGCTCTTGTAAAGAATGTATTAAAAACTGTCCAATGGCATTAGACCCTAGAAGGATGGCGTATATAAATGATTTTTACAAAGGCATTCAAGCATGTATTGTATGTGGAAACTGTATAGATACATGTAGACAAGTAAGACTTCCTGAATGTAAAGAGCCTTTAATGACATGGGTTCAGCAACTTCCAGAAAGGGATGCAGATTTTATAGCAGGAAAAGTAAAAAAAGCTAATTAAGTTTTAAAATCTTCCAAAAAGGGGAAATTTCCCCTTCCTCCTCCTTTTTCTAAAATTCTTGATAAACTTTCTCTCTACAGTTATCATTTATTTCAAGCATTTAAAAATAACTATTATTAAGTTTTAGGTAATTTCTTGGATAGAGAGCTAATTGTTATTTCTTCAAAAAGCTTATATATGTTTGTTATTTTTGAAAATAAAGAAGCTGTAGAACTAAGAGTTGAATATTTAAATAATTTTAAACAATCTGGAAATATTTATAAAGGAAAAGTAAAAAGAATAGTCCCTGCAATGAATGCCGCTTTTGTAGATATAGGAGAAGACAGGGAAGCTTTCCTTCCCTTAAAAGATATAGAAAAAACCTGTTCTTCGGTTCAAGTAGGAAAGTCAATTCTTGTTCAGATTAAAAGAGCGGCAATCAACACAAAAGGAGCTAAACTGACCTGTAAAATCACTCTCCCAGGAAGATATATAGTTCTTTTACCTACAACAAAGCAGATTTCTATATCTTCCAAAATAGAAAATAAAAAATTAAAAGATGATATAAAAGAACTTTTAGAACCTTTTAATAAAGAAGGATATGGATTTATCATTCGAACTTCAGCTGAACATACTGAACCAGAAAATATAGTTGAAGATTTCCTATCTCTTAAAAATCTATGGGAAAAGATACAAAAACAGGCTTCAAATAAAAAAATGCCTTCTCTTATATATGAAGAAAAAGATAAAATTATATCTCTTCTTAGAGATTATGCAGGAGAAATATCAAAAATAATTACAGATGATTTAAAACTATATAAAGAGCTAAAAAATCATATTAAAAAATTTTTTCCTGATAAAAAAATACAGATAGAACTTTATAAAAATAAAAATATATCTCTTTACTCTTATTACCAAATAGATAGAGTTATTGGAAAAATTTTAAATCCTTATGTATGGCTTAAAAGTGGTGGCTATCTTGTAATTGAAGAAACAGAAGCATTAGTAACAATAGATGTAAATAGTGGTAAGCATTGTAAACATCAATCCCTTGAGGATACAGCATATCATACAAATCTTGAAGCTGCAAAAGAGATAGCAAAACATATGAGGCTGAGAGATTTAGGAGGGATTATAGTAATAGATTTTATAGATATGAAAAGCCAAGAAAGAAAAGAAGCTCTAAAAGAGTTTTTAAAAGAAGAAGTGAAAAAAGATAAAAGACCTGTAAAAATAAAAGATTTTACATCTTTAGGTTTACTTGAGCTTACAAGAAAAAAACTTGAAGAAAGTTTGATAAAACAGTTAAGTCATGTTTGTATTACTTGTAAAGGAAAAGGATATACCAAAATTTTTTCATGCCAGTCTCTCTATTACATATTTATCTACAGATAAGTTTATATCATATTTTATTTCTACAAAATCTTCTAACTGAAGT
>JAADDV010000071.1 GCA_013153795.1 Aquificota bacterium
GCATAAGAACAAGACTTGTTGATAGTATAGAGCAGGCTCTAAAGCTTGGAGATGGACTTGTTATAGTAAACAATCTTTCAGAAAATAAAGACTACATATACAGCGAAAAATTTGCCTGTCCAGAGCATGGATTTTCTATTGCGGAGCTTTCCCCAAGACTTTTTTCCTTTAACAGTCCCTATGGAGCCTGCCCAGAATGTAAAGGTCTTGGGGCTATCCATAAAATAGATATTGATGCCCTTGTTGATTACAACCGCTCTGTTATAGAGGCTTTCAGAATAACAGACAGCTTTTATTTTAAATACATTAAAGGAATGATTTTAGATATTCTCTACTACAACGGCGTAAACAAATACACAAAATTTAAAGATTTGCCAGAAGAGGTTAAAGATGAACTTCTTCTTGAGATAATTCCCCATCTAGAGAGGAAATACTTAGAAACAGATAATGAAAAACAAAGGGAAGAACTGGAAAAGTTCATCAGAGAAGTAACCTGTCCAGTATGCCATGGAGCAAGACTTAGAAGAGAAGCTCTATATGTTCTTATAAATGGAAAGTCTATCTGGGATGTTGTCCGAATGAACATAAAACAGGCATATGAGTTTTTTGAAGAGTTTGAAAACTCTCCTATGTCTGAAAAAGACAGGATAATTGGAGAAAAAATAATAAAAGAGATAAAAGAAAGACTTAAGTTTTTACTTGATGTGGGACTTGATTATCTAACTCTTGAGCGTTCAGCAACAACCCTATCTGGAGGAGAAGCCCAGAGGATAAGACTTGCTACCCAGATAGGCTCAAAACTTTCTGGAGTTTTATATGTTTTAGATGAGCCATCTATTGGACTACACCCAAGGGACACAGCAAAGCTTATAAATACCCTTAAAGAGCTTAGAGATTTAGACAACACTGTTATTGTTGTAGAGCACGACCCAGAAACTATAGAAGAAGCTGATATTATCGTGGATATGGGTCCTGGTAGCGGAGTGTATGGAGGAGAAGTTGTAGCAGTAGGGACACCTCAAGAGATAATGGAAAATGAAAAATCTCTAACAGGTAAATATCTAAGTGGAAAACTAAAAATACCTGTCCCTGAAAAAAGAAGAAAACCAGACCCAGAGAAAAAGCTTGTTATAAAAGGAGCAAAAGAGCATAACCTGAAAAATATAGATGTAGAGATACCCCTTGGACTTTTTGTGGCGGTAACAGGAGTTTCTGGTTCAGGAAAATCAACCCTTATATACGATATTCTCTGGCAGGCAGCAAAAAACAAATTCCACCACAGGAATGAGTATGTAGGAAAACATGATGCGATAGAAGGCTGGGAGCATATAGACAAAGTAATAAATGTTGACCAGTCTCCAATAGGAAGAACTCCCCGTTCAAATCCTGCTACATATACAAAAGTTTTTGACAACATAAGAGCCTTATTTGCAGCTACTCCAGAAGCAAAACTTAGAGGATACACACCAGGAAGATTTTCCTTTAACGTGAAGGGAGGAAGATGTGAAGCCTGTAAAGGGGACGGGGTTGTAAAGATAGAAATGCATTTTCTACCTGATGTTTATGTAACATGTGAGGTTTGCGGAGGAAAAAGATACAATAAAGAAACCCTTGCAGTAGAGTATAAAGGAAAAAATATTGCTGATATTCTGGATATGACTGTTGCAGAAGCTTTAGAGTTTTTCCAAAATGTACCATCTATAAGAAACAAACTAAAAGTTTTATACGATGTAGGACTTGACTATATAAAACTTGGACAGCCTGCAACAACCCTTTCTGGAGGAGAAGCTCAGAGGATAAAACTGACAAGAGAGCTTTCTAAAAGAGACACAGGAAAAACCCTTTATCTTCTTGATGAGCCAACTACAGGGCTTCACTCCCACGATGTAGAAAAGCTTATAAGAGTGCTCAATAAACTTGTGGAAAAAGGAAATACCGTTGTAGTGATAGAGCATAACCTTGATGTTATAAAAAATGCAGACTGGATTATAGACCTTGGACCAGAAGGAGGAGAAGGCGGAGGTCAGATAGTTGCTACAGGAACTCCGGAAGAAATAGCAGAAAATGAGTATTCTTACACAGGAAAATTCCTTAAAAAATATCTAGAAAATAAAGCGGTTAAAATTTAAATATAAACGAAAAATTTCCAAAAACCGACACATTAGTATAGAATAGTTTTAGTGTTTTAGATATGGTTTCTTGAAACAAGAATAAGGAAAAAGCGAGCATTTTTGAAAATTTAGAAAATATGATTTAAATCATATTTAATTTTTCCCAAAGTTTTTGATAAAAGTAGACTAATATTTTTGTAGGCTATTGAAAAATTAAAGAAAATTCAAATTATAAAATGATAACAAAGCGATATGGTTTGGGATGCATATCGAAAATTGGGAAATGCTTGAGCATCAAGCTTCAGAATGAGATGAGAAGGATTATTGCAAATTGATTGCATTTGCAAAATGTTCGCTGAATATATTAAATACAAGCTCTTGCTCTTACCCGCTCTCTTGAGGGTATTGCGACGCCCAATAGCTAGGCAAGTTTATATTTGTCTTAATCTAAGTAGAAATACTCACTTTAGATGAAGTTTTCATGGTGAGTATTTTCGAATGTTTTTGTAAAACCAGTTATTCATTGTTAACTAACTTTTTTTCTTTTAAAAAACTGCTGTTTAAAGAAATCTTTAATCAGCTTGTTTGTTATTCTTATACTGTCTTAAAAATCAAAATAAATCTTCAACAAAATTAAATTTTATGTTTGAATAAATTTTCAGCTGATAAGAGCAATAGAGGTTAATGGAAATTGTTAGAAATAAAAAACCTATATATAGACCCTTATAAAATATCAGCCTACAAATTAGAAAAAAATAAAGATAACTTTTATTATTTTATTTTTTATATAGAAGGAAAAGAATTTCATATAGAAAAATACTTTAAATCTGAAGAAGAAGCTTTTAAATGGTTAGAAAAAATCGAAATACTTTATCCTGATACTTTTTTATTACCTGATGAAGATGAAGAAACTGTAAATATACAAAATTCAAAAGAAAGTTCCAAAATAAAATCTTTTTTAGAAAAGGGAATAGCTTTTTTTGTGTTTATATTTTTCCTTTTTGCTTTCTTTATTGGAGCTATTTTTATTTTTAAAGAGTTTTTTCAGTTTCTCAAAACCATTCTTAACTTTTAAATATACTCTCAATAAATCTGGTTAACTTTTAAGGGATTTTTTATAATAATCTCTTACATTCAAAAAAGGAGGACTTTCCTTGACCAGAGAATACAATTTTAAAGAAATAGAAGAAAAACTTTTAAAAGAGTGGGAAGAAAAAAATCTGTTTAAAACAGAAGAAAAACCAGATAAAGATAAATTTTATGTTCTTGAGATGTTTCCTTATCCTTCTGGTCGTATTCATATGGGGCATGTTAGAAACTATGCTATTGGGGATGTTGTAAATAGATACCTTAGGATGAAAGGGAAAAATACTCTTCATCCAATGGGATGGGATGCCTTTGGAATGCCTGCTGAAAATGCAGCTATAAAAAGCGGCGTCCATCCTGCAAAATGGACTTATGAAAATATAGACTACATGAGAAAAGAGCTTAAAAGACTTGGATTTTCTTATGATTGGGATAGGGAAGTAACTACTTGCTCTCCAGACTACTACAAATGGAACCAGTGGATTTTCCTGAAGATGTATGAAAAAGGAATAGCATACAGAAAGTCTGCTGTTGTTAACTGGTGTCCTCACGATATGACTGTTCTTGCAAATGAGCAGGTTATAGAAGGAAGATGCTGGAGATGTGATACCCCAGTTGTTCAAAAAGAGATACCTTCTTGGTTTTTAAGAATAACAGATTATGCAGAGGTTTTACTTGATGATTTAGAAGAGCTCAAAGGCAAATGGCCTGAAGCTGTTCTTACAATGCAGAAAAACTGGATAGGAAAATCCATCGGAGCAACAATCAGATTTCCTGTAGAAGACTCAACAGCAACAATTGAGGTTTTCACAACAAGACCTGACACAATATTTGGCGTTACATTTATGGCACTTGCCCCAGAACATCCTCTTGCTATAGAACTTGCAAAAGGAACAGAGCAGGAAGAGGAGGTTGAAGCTTTTGTCCAGAAATATCTCTCTATGTCTACAAGAGATAGAAACATAATAGATGAAAAGGAAGGAGTATTTACTGGAAGATATGCAATAAACCCTATGACAGGAGAAAAAGTTCCAATTTGGATAGCAAACTATATCCTCTGGGGATATGGAACAGGAGCTATTATGGCTGTTCCTGCCCATGATGAAAGAGACCACGAGTTTGCAAAAAAATATAGCATTCCTATAAAACCTGTTATTAAACCACTAGAAGGAGAATGGGATTACGAAGAGAAAGCATTTGAAGATGAAGGAATTCTTATAAACTCTAACGGATTTGATGGTCTTCCTTCTTCACAGGCAAAAGAAAAAATCACAGAAGAGCTAGAAAAAAAAGGAATAGGAGAAAAAACAATAAACTTCAGACTTAGAGACTGGAATATATCAAGACAGAGATACTGGGGAACACCTATACCAATCATATACTGCGATGACTGTGGAACTGTTCCAGTGCCAGAAGAAGACCTTCCTGTTTTACTGCCGGAAAATGTGGAATTTACAGGAATGGGAAATCCCCTTGAAAAAGTTGAAGAGTTTGTAAATACAACCTGTCCAAAATGTGGAAAACCTGCAAAAAGAGAAACAGACACTATGGATACATTTATAGATAGCTCATGGTATTTCCTTAGATACTGTGACCCTCACAATGAAAAAGCTCCATTTGACAAAGAAAAAGCTGATTACTGGATGCCTGTTGACCTCTATATTGGAGGAATAGAGCATGCAGTCCTGCATCTTCTGTATTCAAGGTTCTTTACAAAGTTTTTAAAAGAAATTGGTCTTGTTGATGTAAAAGAGCCATTTACTCAGCTTCTTACTCAAGGAATGGTTTTAAAGAAGTGGATAAAAATAGAAAAACTTCTTGAGATACTTGGTGTTGATGAAAATATTACTATAGATGAACTAAAGAAAAAGATTGAAAATCTTAAAGAAAAGGAAAAATAAATGGAAAAAATAAAATTAAAAAGATTTTTTCCTACTAAAATGGAAATAGAAATTACTCCTCAGCAGCTTATATCTATGTTTCCTATAGAGCTTCAAGAACACCCTTTTATGGGTGAAATAAAAAGAGTTTGGAAAACTTCAGATACTATTTATAGCATAGATACTATAGACAAAAAATTTATTGAGGATATGACATTAGAAAGAAAGTATCTTCAAGTAAAAAAAGAAAAGATGATGGATATTCTTTCTTCTTTAAAAGAATTTGAAATAATTCTTTATTATGAGGATAAAGAAGATATATACATAGCTCAAAAAGTGGAATAGATTCATATGTATACATGGACAAAAATATTCAATGAAATAAAAAAACATAAAAAAGAGCTTATTTTAGGACATTTAATAGCAATTTTGGCTGTATTAGTCAGTGTCCCTACTCCTTTATTTTTACCCTTATTAGTTGATGAAGTTCTTTTAAACAAACCAGGTATTTTTACTCAAACTTTTAATAAAATTTTTGGAGAAGGAAATCCTTTTACTTATACTTTAGCTGTTCTTGTTATTGTTTTACTTTTAAGATTTTTATTTTTTCTTTTTAGTGCTTTTCAAACAAAAATTTTTACGAAAATTTCAAAAAATATAACTTACAAAATCAGAAAAGATTTATTAAATCATATTAAAAAAGTATCTATGGCTGAATTTGAAACTGTAGGAAGTGGCTCTGTTTCTTCAAAATTAATAATAGATGTAAATACGATAGATGAGTTTATTGGAAAAACAATTAGCAGATTTATCATTTCTGTTTTAACTATTTTAGGAGTAGCTATTGTTTTATTTTTTATAAACTGGAAACTAGGTTTACTTATAGTTCTTTTAAATCCAGTTGTTATATATTTCACAACAATTGTAGGAAGAAAGATAGGTAAATTAAAAGCAAAAGAAAACAAAGCTATAGAAAAATTTCAAGATACTTTAACAGAAACACTAGATTTATTCTGGCAAATAAGAGCCAGTAACCGAGAGGAAAATTTTATACAAAAAGTTATAGATGTTGCTAAAGAGGTTAGAGATACAGCTATAGAATTTGGATGGAAAAGTGATGCTGCTGGAAGATTGTCTATGCTTATCTTTTTAGCTGGTTATGAAATTTTTCGAGCTACAAGTATTTTATTTGTAGCTTATTCTGATTTAACTATCGGTCTAATGCTGGCCATTTTTGGTTATCTTTGGGTAATGATGACTCCTGTTCAGGAACTTCTAAGTATTCAATACTCTTTTCATTCTGCAACAGCAGCCTTAAATAGAATAAATAGTATATTCAGAATGAAAAAAGAGCCAGAATATCCTCATATATTAAATCCTTTTAAAAACAAAGAAACCTGTTCTATAAAGCTTAAAAATGTGTATTTTTCTTATGACGGAGAACACTATGTATTAAAAAATATTAATCTCATAGCGGAAAAAGGAAAAAAAATTGCTATAGTAGGAGCAAGTGGTAGCGGGAAAACAACTCTTGCTCATGTAATGGTAGGTTTTTACCCAGTAGATAAAGGGGATGTTTTATATGATGATATCTCTGTAAAAGAAATAGGTTTAGATGTTGTTAGAGAGCATGTATCTTTAGTTTTACAAACTCCGATGATGTTTAATGATACATTACGATTTAACCTAACTTTGGGAAGAGACATTCCAGAAGATAAAATCTGGGAAGCTTTAGAAATTGCTCAATTAAGAGACTTTGTAGAGCAATTACCTGAGAAGCTAGATACTCAAATAGGAAAAAATGGCATTAGACTTTCTGGAGGTCAAAAACAAAGACTTGCTATAGCAAGAATGATACTTCAAAATCCTAAAATAGTTATATTAGACGAATCAACATCAGCTTTAGATACCCAAACTGAATATAAATTATTTAAAGCTTTAGAAAAATATTTAAAAAATAAAACAACTATTATAATAGCTCACCGTTTATCTACAGTCCAACAAGCTGATTATATCTATGTATTAGATAAAGGTCAAATTGTTGAAGAAGGAACTCATGAAGAGCTCATGGCAAAAGAAGGTATATATAATCAATACATGAAAATGCACTTTTTCTCTCATTAACCTTGTAAATAGCTGAAAATAGCTATTTTCAGTCTTTTCATAAATTCACGATTTGTTTATAGTTAGAAACTATTTTAGTTAAGGGTTAAATAAGCAAAATATAACAAAATATATTAGTGGGGAGAGTGAATTGAAAACTTTAACTAGAATAATAATAGGGCTTCTTTTTTCTTTCAGTCTTTCTTTTGCCAAAGTAGCAGGAATGGATTCTTATTGTGCTTATCCACCTTTTTTGGCAACATCTATTACTCCTAATGTTCTTATTATGCTTGATAACTCAGGAAGTATGAAAGTAACAATGTATCTTCAAGATAATATTCGCTGGAACAAAACTTGTGGAGGAACACCTTTTTCTAATTTTAATCCAGAAAAAAATTATTATGGAATGTTTGATTCCTCTAAAAATTATAGATATAACCCAAATATTCCTATAGATACGACTCCTTACAGTGGTATTCCTTACAATGTAAATGTAGATACAGCTATTAAAGGAGCTTTTATAGAAAGTGATTGTAAACCTTCTTTTGATGATAATTGCTGGAGTGGAAACTTTTTAAATTGGCTTGTAACAAGAAGAATTGATGCTGCTAGAATGGTGCTAGTAGGAGGTAAGGTAGAAAATAGAGATGGTTATGATTATGATTCAGATGGAGCCAAAGAATGGAAGATTATAGGAAATAATGAGCCTTCTGATAGCTCTTTTTGTAAAACCTTTCCAGAAAGCCAAGATTTTTCTCCTTTTTCGGAGAAAACTGTCTTTCAAATATCTAGTCCTGCAGATAGTGGTGAAGTTAGAGAAAAATATGACCCTTACCCTAAAATATTACCAACCCAAAAATTTCCTATAGATATAAAGAATTCTTTAGGAAGAATAATAGGAGAAATAGGAGTTATTTCTTTAACCCATGAATGGAAAACAGTAAAACTTAAAAATGAATATAAAGACCCTGTTGTTATAGCAAAACCTCTTTCTTATAATGGTGGACAACCTGCTATCTTACGTATAAAAAATGTTTCTTCTAATTCTTTTGATATAAAAATTCAAGAGTGGCTTTATCTAGATGGCCAACATACAACAGAAACAGTTTATTACATGGTTATCGAAAAAGGAGACCATTATATACCTGAAGGAAAGAAACTTATTGCTGGAAAGGTAAATACTTCTAAATATATAAAAAATGATTGTAATGGAGATTATTTTGCAAGCTGGGAAGAAATAAACTTTTCATCAGGTTTTTTCTTTTCTTCCTTTTTTGGATTTTCTGAAGAGCCAATAGTTTTAACATCTATAACAACTTATAATGACCCTGAGCCTGTAGTAACAAGACTGACAGATATTACAAAATATGGTTTTAAAGTTGCTCTTCAAGAAGAGGAAGCTAAAACAGACGGCCACGGAGAGGAAACTATTTCTTTTGTTGCTATTGAACCAGGAATAATAAGTTTAGATAATAATCTACTTTTAGAAATTGGGAAGGAAGAAGTAGATTCAAACTTTAAAAGACTTATCCTTCCAAATGAAGGAATACTAGCACTATTAGCTGACTTGCAAACAACAAATGGGGCTGATACTGCTTCTCTCAGATTTAAAAATTATCAAAATTTATATGTTGATATAAAAGTAGAAGAAGAAAAATCTTGTGATTCAGAAACTTCACACACAAAAGAAACAGTTGGTTATATGATTTTAAAAGTGCCAGCCTTTAATATAGCTGTTATTACAGAAGAAGAGCCAAAAGGAATCTTACATGATATATATGATAAAGTAAGACTTGGAATTTCCTTCTACAGATTTAATATAGATGCTAAAAATATTTATATTAGAAATAGATTAGATGGTGGAACATTAAGATTCTATCTTCCTAAAAATCCTTTTGTAAAAAAACCTTCTGTTTATGGAGGATATCGTATATCAGATGGATATATAGGTTCTTCTCTTGAAAATATGATTGATACTATAGAGCATTACCCTTTAGTCTGGGGAACAACACCTATTGCTGAAAACCTTTGGGAAGTTATTCAATATTTTGAACAAGACTATCCTTACTATTCAGATGAAGATTTTGAACTTGCTACAGATGATAATCCAGAAAAAGACCCTTATTTTTATCCTGAATATTCAAAAAAAGTAAGATGTGCAAAATCTTTTGTTCTTATCTTTACTGATGGAGAACCATATAAAGATGCAAATATTCCTTGCGAATTAGTAGATTATGATGAAGATAATTTAATATGCTCTGACTGTTTACAAAGTAAAAATTGTGATTGCTGTTCAACTAACCCTGATGCCCATGGAGCAAATAATTTAGATGATGTTGCTTACTGGGCTCACTGGGATAAGGAAAAAAACACATATAGAGATTTAAGAGAAGATTTAGATGGTAATCAATACTTAACTATATATACAGTTGGATTTGCTGGAGGAGAAATAAGACAAATCTTACAGGATACTGCTGATAATGCAGGAGGAAAAGCTTATGCTGCTGAAGATGGAGCAGCTTTGAAATCAGCAATTTTAGAAGCTATTAATGATATTTTAAAGAAAACCACTTCCTCAACATCTGTTTCAGCTTTCGCAGAAAGGACAAAAAAGGGAGCTTTAGCTATTCAGGCTGTTTTTTATCCAGAAAAAGAGTTTAAATCATATCAAACAACATGGATTGGATATTTGTATAGTTACTGGCTTTACAATAAGGTAAATGCTCAAAACTTGAGAGAAGACACAGATAAAGATAAAATCCTTTCAGAGACAGATAATATCTTAGAATTTTCTATAGATTCATCAGGAAGTTTAAAAATCTTTGCTTATGAACCAGATGTAGATGGAAATAAAGGAGAGCTTGCTAAAACATATTCATCATTAGATGAAGTTGCTTATGTATGGGAAGCAGGAGAAAAATTAAAAGAACGACATCCAGATGATAGAAAAATTTATACTGTTTCAGAATTTAATCATTTAATTGAATTTGTCCCAGCTAAAAGTGATTATTTTGAAGAATATCTTGGTAATCCTGATAATTTTCCAGAATGTTTAGGTTTCTTTAAAAGTAGAAAAATAGAAAATCTTATTAACTATATCCGTGGAGAAGAAATAGAAGGTTGTAGAAGTAGAGTTGTAGATAGCTGGGGAAATAACTGGAAACTGGCAGATATAGTTTATTCAACACCGATAGTAGTAAACTATCCAGAGAAAGGATACTCAGTAGTATACACTGGCTCTAATGGTGGTATGCTCCATGCCTTTAAAGCTGGTTATCTAT